>JBGCEN010000051.1:0-15042 GCA_045106435.1 Rhodothermales bacterium | reverse complement strand
GATTGCATTTGCAGCAATTTTTGTTCAAATCAAGGCGCTTTTTGTGTTCGATGCAGCGCATCGGGCGCAAAAAGGAACGCAGATATGGGCAAAAAGGGCGCACAATGCACCTCGGAAATAGATCGTAGACAGGTTCTAAGGAATCTTTAGGGCTTGCTTCCTCTGGCACACTTACACAAAATGCCTCGGTACGCGCATCGGAATACGGCAGCAAATCTCATAATGCACGAGGCCGGCAAGAGCCGCCAGATCATAGATGCTTTGATGACCTTGCCCAAACAGTACAACGTCATCTCCTGGATTGACCCGCTTGTTTGAAAGACCGATGTCAATCATGAACATATCCATACAAACACGACCAGCGATTGGGTAGGCTGTCTGATTAATCAATACCCTGCCTTTTTGATAGAGTGCAGAGGGATACCCATCTGCATAGCCGGCGCCTATTACGGCTACCTGCGTGTCTTGCTCAGCGCGCCATAATCTGCCATACGATACACTGTCACCGGCTTTAATGGGATTGACGTGGATTACTTTTGATTTGAGCGACATAACTGCTTGCAAGTCAAAAACTTGCGCCAATCGTTTGGAAGCTGGAATACCCAGTAGTGCTCCGCCTAATCGAATCAGTTCTTTGTCTCTACGGCCAATGTCATCTCTCAGATTGAGCAATGTGCCGCTGTTGCCCACGTGGAAATAGCCTTTGAATGCAGGGTGTTGATTGACAATTTTATAGGCTTCTGCAATTTGGTTGCGGGCAAAAGATTTGTCTTCGGCTCCCGCTGTGGCAAGATGCGACCAAATACCTGCAAGTTCGATGTTGGGTGATGCCAGAAGTTGTTGGATAACATCATTTGCATCGTCTATGGCGATTCCCAGACGATTCATGCCTGTATCTATTTTTGCATGTAGGTTGATTTTTAATCCCTGCCCCGCAGCGGCAAGCAGTTCGGCGGCTGCGCTTGCTGAAGTTACAGAGGCATCAAGGCTCAAATCCTGATATACAGGGAGATTTTCAGCGTGGGGAGGTGACGCGACCAGGATTTGCGCATGGGGTACTATAGACCTGAGCTGAATGGCTTCATCCAGTGTTGCTACCATAAACCGGGTGATGCCCGCCGTTGTAAACAATTTTGACATAGAGGCAACGCCGTGTCCATAGGCATCAGCCTTCACAACGGCCATGACTTCAATGTGGCCGGCTTGTTTTTGCAGGATACGTATGTTTTCGAAAAGCTTACTTTTGTCTATTTCTGCGAACGTAGTAAACCCGGGCTGAGGTGTTGAACGTGAAGCTTTTGCTATATGTGAATGACTTGACAATCCGTTGAGCAACTGTTGAATAGATGACAGGTAAAAAGACGTGTAGTTGACGCAAGGTTTCGATTATGTACCCTGCTACGCATAATTCAAATTAAAGTGCTCAGTTCAAATTAAAGTGCTCAAGAAATCAACCAATGCTTGATATTATGCCCTGTATCAGCATTTTTTTGTAAAAAAGAGACGTAAGGCATCATACAAGTTGATTGTCTAAACGCCTTGATAAAGGTCCATGGTTGGTTGTAATTGAACACTTCATATATTATTGTCTTGAGGCTAAATTTACCTATTTAGATAATTCAATGATCATCAAAAGAGTTGTAGTTTTTTCGCTATTCATATTCCTGTGTATGTCTCTAAGTGCCCATCTTGCCGAAGCGCAACAAGCTTCCACGCCGGCTTTAACGCTCGAAGATATCCACGCTTCAGACAAGTTTGCTTCAAAGTCTTTTCGCGGCGGCCGTTGGGCGGATGAGGGGCCGGTTATACGATTTATAGAACGGGATGCGGAAGAAGGGCATACAAATCTGATGAGTTTCAACCTGGAAGATGAAACGCGAAGCGTGCTTATCGATGGAAAAAATTTACAAGCAGAAGATGTTGACCGACTCATAAACATTGAAGGATACACCTATAGCAAAGACGGCAACATGGCCCTCTTGTACACCGATTCTGAACGGGTGTGGCGAGCGAATACAAAAGGGTATTACTATCTATACGATGTAGCGCAAGGCAAAATAACACCGCTATCAGATCGTGCAGAAGGCTTTCAGATGTTTGCCAAAATGAGCCCTGATGGTAAACATGCAGCTTTTGTTCGTGATCGGAATCTGTTTCTGGTTGACTTGATGACGATGACGGAAACGCAGTTGACCAACGATGGGGCAGATGGGGGGATCATCAACGGAACGTCAGATTGGGTTTACGAAGAAGAATTTCGGTTACGCGATGGCTGGAGCTGGAGCCCTGATAGCCGGCACATTGCGTTCTACAAATTTGATGAGTCTGCCACACGCGATTTTTTCATGACGGATTTGCTCAAGCAGTACCCTGAGGAAGAACGTTTTCGCTACCCTAAAGCCGGCGAAATTAATAGCGAGGTGCAGATTGGGTTAATTGATACGGCTTCTGGTGATATACAGTATTTTGATACGGATACATGGTTTGAAGGGGGAGATGTCCATGAGTACATCCCGCAAATGGGCTGGACGCCGGATATTGACGGCGATTATTATGTGTGGATGATTCGACTTAACAGAGATCAGAATGCCCTCGATCTCTTGTATGGTGATCCTGCAACGGCCGAAGTAAAGACAGTCTTGCACGAAGAAGAACCAACCTGGGTAGATGTGAATGCCGGCAAGATTCAATATTTGGATGATGGCAAACATTTTACCTGGATGAGTGAATCAGACGGGTATCGGCATCTCTATCTATACAAAAACGAGGGAGAGCAAGTACGGCAAATTACAACTGGCAACTGGGAAGTAGCCTCTTTTGCCGGTATCGATGAAGCGAAAGGGAAGATATATTTTACAGCAACCATTGCCAGTCCGCTGGAGCGTCAGCTTTATGAAACGTATTATCAGGGCCGCCGGCGCAAGCAGGCACCCAGGCAGATAACAACAGGCGCCGGCACGCATCGGATTGACTTGTCCAATGATGCACGATACTACATCGATACTTTTTCCAATGCGTCCTCTCCGCCGGTTGTAAGCCTGCATCGGATTAATGGTGAACAGGTTCGCGTACTAGAAGCGAATGATCGGCTCAATAAAACGCTGGCAACGTATGACTTGAAGGCGCCGGAATTTATGGAAGTACCGGGTGAGGATGGCACGCCATTGAACGCATATTTGATCAAACCCAAAAACTTTGATCCTGGCGCGGCTTATCCTGTTTTGATGTATGTCTATGGTGGTCCTGGATCTCAGACGGTCACTGATTCCTGGGGAGGCTCGCGGTATTTGTGGCATTCGATGATGGCAGATGAAATGAACATCATTGTTGCGAGTGTCGACAATCGTGGCACAGGTGCACGTGGTAAAGCATTTAAGAGCGGCACGTACAAGAAATTGGGCCAGCAGGAAGCAGCGGATCAGGTAGCGGCAGCACAGTATTTAGGGGGCTTGCCGTATGTTGATGCAGACAGAATTGGCATTTGGGGCTGGAGCTACGGCGGGTTTATGACACTCATGTCAATGATGTCGGGAGATGGGCCCGAGACCTTCAAATTTGGCGCGTCAGTAGCGCCTGTTACTGATTGGGGGTTGTACGATACCATCTATACAGAGCGATACATGTCTACCCCGCAAAACAATCCTGAAGGATATGAGGTAGGAGCGCCGCTGAATTACGCAGAGAAGCTGAGTGATCATCAACGCTTGCTCATTGTACACGGTGATTTTGATGACAACGTGCATTTTCAGAATGCTGCCCAAATGGCGAATGAGTTGCAGGCTGCCAACAAGCAATTTGAATTCATGATGTACCCGGGTCGTAATCACGGCATTTATGGAGGAAAAACCAGGTTACATTTACACACCATGGTTACCCGATTTATTCGGGAAGCCCTAAACGATCCTGTTGTAGGCCTCCCCAAGGTCGATTAGCAGTAAAACGATCAAATTCCAATCAGATATTTACCATTTTCAACACACAATTTTTAAATGGCTCAGACTCCCAATTTATTACTCAAAGGCGGTACGCTCATAGATCCGGAAAACGGAACAAGCCGGCGTGCTGATGTGCTTATTCGTAACGGAAAAATCGAGCAAATAGAAGAACACATTGCCGCCGATGCGAATGGCGCAGGTAATGGCAGTGAAGTGGAGATATATGATTGTACGGATCGAATGATATCTCCGGGCTGGATGGATATGCATGTTCATTTGCGTGAGCCTGGATTCGAGTACAAAGAGACCATTCAGACCGGGTGCTCTGCAGCTTCTTTTGGTGGTTTTACAGCTGTAGCCTGTATGCCGAATACCAATCCAGCCATCCATACGCGCGATGTAGTAGAGTTTATTATTGAGCGAGCGTTGAATACCCCCGTGGATGTTTATCCCATTGCCTGTGTTTCAAAAGATCGTGCCGGCAAAGAGCTAACTGAAATGGCCGACCTGGCCGAAGGGGGCGCTGTTGGATTTAGTGATGATGGATCTCCGGTACAAGATGCCGGCTTAATGCGAAGAGCGCTGGAATACAGCTCAATGCTGGGCCTTCCCATCATTAACCACATGGAGGAGAAGACACTCAATCCCGGAGGACATATGTTCGAAGGAGAGGTCTCGATGCGCTTGGGTATGCCGGGCATACCTTCTCTTGCTGAAGAGGTCATGATTGCACGCGATATTTTACTCGCGCAATTTACAGGAGGACATGTACATGTTGCGCATATCTCAACGGCCGGCGCGGTACAGCTTGTGCGTGAAGCGAAAGCGAAAGGAATTCCTGTTACAGCGGAAGTGTGTACACATCATTTTACGCTGACAGATGAAGCGGTGGAGCGGATGCATTTTTCTACCAATACCAAAATGCATCCACCGCTTGCAGATGAGGCTTCTGTCGCCGCAATAAAAGAAGGGCTCAAAGATGGAACGATTGATGCTTTATGTACCGATCATGCACCGCATGCTTCTTTTGAAAAAGAGGTCGAGTACATTGCTGCACCTTTTGGCATCCTGGGCCTGGAAACAGCCTGGGGGCTTACAGGGCGCGAGCTTATTCAACCAGGTGTTTTGACATTGCACGAAGCAATTAAGAAATGGACGGTTGAGCCGCGAAGGATTTTAAATCTTCCGATGCCCAGATTGGCAGTAGGTGAAAAGGCGAATCTGACTGTTTTTGATGCAGAAACACGATGGACATTTGAAGAGCACCAAATACGGTCGAAAAGTAGTAATACTCCCTTTGTTGGGGATGAGATGGTAGGCAAGGCTTGGGCGATCTACAACAAGGGACAGTTTCACGCCGCATAGAGATTCATTTTTAGCAAATCATTTTAAAAGATGCTCAACGTAGGTATTGTCTTTGGCGGGGTTTCTCCCGAGCACGAAGTATCCATTATTACGGCTATGCAAGTGGCAGCAGCCCTGGATAAAAAACGGTATCGTCCGATTCCTGTCTATCTGGCCAAAGATGGTAATTCCTATACCGGCCCCAACCTGTTTAATATTGATGTCTATAAAGATGTCGAAACCCTGTTGCTCATTGCGCAGCAGGTTCATTTACAATCTGGAGAAAAGGGGAATGCGGAGCTGGTAGCCAACGTACCCAAGGGATGGTTTGGACAACAACTGCAGCGCATTAGTCTGGATGTCATGTTCATCGCTCTACATGGTGGAGAAGGTGAGAATGGGTCATTCCAGGGCATTTGTGAGCTTTACGATGTGCCGTATACAGGCAGCGGAGTTTTGGGCTCTGCTGTAGGTATGGATAAAGTGTTTTCAAAAATGCTTTGCCGCGATCAAGACATTCCTGTTGTACCTTTTATGCCTCTTCGTGAGTTTCAGTGGGCTGATAAGGAAGAGGCGTGTATGGATGCCTGTGAAGCGCAGTTGGGCTACCCGGTCATTGTTAAGCCGGCGCGTCTTGGATCTTCTATTGGTATCAGCAAGGCCTCAAATCGTGCTGAACTTGACGCTGCAATCGAAGAAGCATTTCGCTACGACGAAAAGATTGTCATTGAGCACGCTATCCAGAATTTGCGCGAAATCAATTGCTCTATTCTGGGCGATGCTGATGAAGCGATCGCCAGTGTGCTGGAGCAACCCTTGACGGGTGAGGAATTGCTCACCTATCAGGAAAAGTATATGCGCGGCAATAGTGGAGATGGTGCCAAAACCGCCGGCGCAAAAGGAGGGGGGACTGGTGGAAGCAGCAGCGGTATGGCATCCCTGGATCGGGTGATTCCTGCGCCGCTCTCTGATGAGCACACGACGGCGATTCAAACGCTGGCCGTACGTATCTTTCAGCTCTTTGAATGTGCTGGCCTGGCGCGCATAGATTTCATGATTGATGAGAGCACCGGCCAGGTATACTTCAACGAAATTAATACCATTCCCGGTTCGTTTTCCTTTTATCTATGGCAGCCATCCGGTGTGCCGTTTGATGAATTAACGCACCGATTGATCGAAATCGCCCGCGCACAAAACAAGAAAAAAAGGCAACGCGTCCGCTCCTATAATGTGAACCTGCTTGCCATGCACGGATCAGGCGCAAAAGGTGTTAAAGCCTAGGCGACATTGACTGTTTGTCAATGTCTTGAATTTCGAATATCGAACAAGGAATATCGAATTTCGAAGGGATCTCTGTTTTTACAGAAAGGAAAACGCAGAACTCGGATCGCCTCAAGGCTTGAATATCGAACAAGGAATATCGAATTTCGAAGGGATCTCTGTTTTTACAGAAAGGAAACCCCAGAACTCGGATCGCCTCAAGGCTTGAATATCGAACAAGGAATTTCGAATTTTGAAGGGACCTCTGTTTTTACAGAAAGGAAAACTCAGAACCTTGAACCCAGAACCCAGAACGCATCACAGATGCTGTGATGCCCTTAATATTCCCGGGTAAGATCTACAGCGTTTAGGAGGGGTCTGCCTTCGTTGGCGCGGTGGTAGTTCTCTACTACCTGGTGAGCGGCTGAGCGGGGATCGGTTAAGCTGGCAATGTGTGGTGTGATGGTTATTTTGGGATGTTGCCAAAAAGGGTGAATTGCAGGAAGAGGTTCTTCTCTGAATACGTCTAAACACGCACCGCTCATTTTTCCACTGTTAATGGCTTCAAGCAAATCTTTTTCAACGAGATGATGTCCTCTGGCGGCATTGATCAGGTAGGCGTCTTTGGGTAATTGTGCAAATAGGTTTTGGTTTAGAATGCCTTCGGTTGAGGACGTCAAAGGCAACAGGCAGATCAGGATATTTGCGCGGTGTAGAAACGCCGGCAATTCGTCTTGGCCGGCAAAGGATTGGCTCAGTTCTGACATTGTTTTGCGCTGCCGGCTCCAACCATCGACGCTAAAGCCCAGGGCGTGAAGTTTCGTTGCTGCATCGCTTCCTAATACGCCCATGCCCATTACCCCAAGGCGACAGTCGGATATACGATTGGGTGGGAGGTCTTTCCATACGCGGCCGGCCTGTTGGGTCGCATAGGTCGTGAAGCCTCTAAAGTGTTGCATCACGGCCGTCACTACGTACTCGCTCATCGATTGAACCAGCGCAGGATCGACAATTCTTGTAAGCGGTAGATGCGACGGAAAGCCTGGATCGTTGTTGATGTGATCAATGCCGGCCCCCAAAGATGAAATGGCCTTCAAGTTTTTGAAGCGATCAAGTACTGCCGGCGGATGATTCCATACGAGGGCAAAGGTAATATCCTCAGGCTTTGCTACCTCCGGCCATACGCACACCTCAATGGAAGGATCGAGTCCCGCTATGGCGGCTTTCCAGGGCTGCGGGTCTTTGGTTGGGCACAGCAACAGGAGCGACATGCTTTACCGCGTTTGTGAAAGGTATGCTCAGGTCAGATAGCAAGCGAGAAGGTCAGATGGTGTTAATCAATTTCTGACTCATGCGTGATCTCTGCGATGCGGGATTCCAGTAGTTCTATCTTGCTCTTAAGATTGTATACCATGGAAAGCATGAGGATAAGCCCCATACTAAGTGCGAGTGCACCAATAACACCGGCAAGTCTAAGGCCTATAGCTTCCGTTTTGGCGAAAAAAAGTAACCAGATCGGGCCTAATGTAATCAAAAAAGGAACGAGTAGTTGTGTGGGTCTTCTCATCTGTTTCTAAGTACTAAAGGGGCAGAATTGTACGATCTAACCTCAGAATGCAAGGTGAGATCCGGAGCCCGTGTATTGAGAATTGATTCTAATGATGAAAGGCTGGGGGATGCCCTTCGTTTGATTTGTACTCAACGCAATTTTCGTGCTAATTCTTTTTTTGTAACAATTGGCAAGTCGCGTTTACACACATTATTCTGCTGACATAAAGTTTGTTTTCTCTTCGAGAATTGTACATTTGAGAAATATCTGAATCAATTCATAAGTGGATGTAGCATAGACATTGACCTGAAAGGGAGTATACTTTTACAACGAGACTCAAAAAATAACGCTAAAATCTGACCCGCAAAATGGAAGACGAAAAGAACGAATCGCTTGTTTGGTATAAAGTACTGGAAAACGATGAACTGCCTGATGGTCGGATCAAGCCGGTCACGTGTGCGCACAAGACGGTTTGTTTAACCCGGGTTGGTAATTCTTATGGCGCGTTAGACAACAAGTGTCCGCACCAGGGCGGCCCGCTTGGTGAAGGTTCTATCGAAAATGGCTTACTCAGATGTCCCTGGCATGGGTGGGACTATGATCCAATTTCAGGGAAATCTCCTGGATATGATGACGGAGTAGAAACATATCCGGTTGAAGTACGGGAAGATGGTGTATACGTAGGGTTGGAAACTGAACCGGTGCCGGATCCTACCATTTCAGATGTGATGGTAGAAACGATGGTGAATTGGGGCGTTAAGGTGGTGTTTGGAATGGTGGGGCATTCGAATCTTGGTCTGGCGGATGCATTACGCGTGCAAGAGCAGAAGGGTACGCTGTCTTTTTACGGAATTCGTCACGAAGGAGCCGCAGCGTTTGCAGCATCTGCGTATGGTAAACTAACCGGCCGGCCGGCTGCCTGTCTTGCAATAGCCGGCCCGGGTGCTACCAATTTGCTCACTGGTTTGTGGGATGCTAATGTTGATCGAGCGCCTATTCTTGCCTTAACAGGACAGGTTGATACGCAAGTGCTTGGCCCCGGTGCGTTTCAGGAAGTGGACCTGATCGCCGCGTATGGGAAGGTTGCCCAGTGGAGTCAAACTGTGCTTCATAGCAGCAACCATGCGGAGTTGATGAACCTTGCTTGTAAAAGTGCCCTGTTAAATCGGGGTGTTTCACATCTTGTATTTCCCGATGAAGTGCAAACGCTTCCTGCCGCTGCCAATGCAAAAATTGGGGGCCCGAAGGGTAGGGTAGCACAACGTGAAATTGCGCCGCCAGCTGAAGCCATGTCAGAGGCCTTGGAGTTGTTGGAAAATGCGAAGAGACCTGTGATAATCGTCGGGCATGGCAGTCGTTATAATATGCCGGACATCTTATCATTGGCTGAGTACTTAAAATGCCCGGTTATCACCACGTTTAAAGGCAAGGGATTGATTTCGGATGATCACCCGTTGGGCTGTGGTGTGCTTGGGCGTAGCGGAACACCCATCGCCAGCTATTTCATGAATGAAGCTGATGTACTGCTGGTTATGGGCGCTAGCTTTAGTAACCACACGGGCATTACCCCCAAGAAACCCATCATTCAAGTTGATTTTGACGCGATGGCTTTGGGACGTTTCCATGGCATTGATGTGCCGCTTTGGGGTGAAATTGGTGTTACTGTGAATCTGCTCAGGCAAAATCTGGAAACGGATCAACTCCAGGCAACTGACCAGACCCCCGAGATTGCTGATCGGTGGGCTATTTGGCGCAAGGAAAAAGATCGGCGCTTGCTCGACGATCAAGGTAAGGGCGTGAGTTCTGCGGCTATTTTTGACGCAATGAATCGACACGTCCCTGACAATGCAATTATCGCCGTTGATGTTGGCAACAATGCCTACTCTTTTGGTCGCTACTTTGAATGCAAGCAGCAGGCTGTCTTGATGTCGGGATACCTTGGATCGATTGGCTTTGCTTACCCCGCAGCCATGGGGGCATGGGCAGCAACACAGGAAGAAGATTCTCTGTACGCCGGCCGGCCCGTTGTAGCGGTTTCCGGAGATGGAGGTTTCGGCCAATATCTCGCTGAACTGACCACGGCGGTAAAGTATGGCATGAATATCACCCACGTGCTGGTGAATAATTCTGAGTTAGGGAAGATCTCAAAAGAGCAGCGTTCAGGAGAATGGGATGTGTGGCAAACTTCTCTGCACAACCCGAATTTCTCTAAGTATGCGCGGTTGTGCGGTGCACATGGCATTCGGGTGTCCAGCAAAGAAGAACTGGATGCAGCGATGCAGGCCGCATTTGATTACGATGGACCGAGCATGATAGAGATCATGGCTGATGTTGAACTTATATAGCGTGTATTACTGGTAATAAAACGCCGGGATTTACGCCATAAGAAAAGCTAAGACTACCTTAAGACGCCCCCCTGATAAATGCAACCCTGGCAAAACCTATCACACATTCCAGTCGACCGAATAACCGATGCTAGATTACAATTGCATTGGGCAGCGCAAATTATTGCTTCCGTTGGGTACAGCTTTATAGCACCTGAAAAAGACTGGAGTCATGTAAGTTTGTCCAGCCATGTGTCTGATGAAGACTATTTGCTGGTAAGTCAGCCGATAGTGTCTGCCGGCGGCATTCGTCTGGGACTTCGGCTTGCGAATCTTTCTCTTGTCCTGCTGAATGATGCCTTCGAAACAAGACATACATTTGCTCTTACTGGCCATCGTCTTGAGAAAGGGTATGAGTGGCTAGAACAAGTTGTGAAAGCCTATTTGCCGGCAGATACTGATGGCCGTATCAAGCGCACTGATCATGAACTTCCAGCGCATCCTGTAGGTGCATCTGGTTTGTTTGATTCGGCTGATACGGCCGCTTTTCAGCTACTCGCTGCCTGGTATGCAAATGCAGAGCAAGTGCTGCAAAATTTCCGGGGTAGCCACGCCGGCGCTTCTCCTGTAAGATGTTGGCCACATCATTTTGATCTAGCCAGCTTGCTTGCATTCGATCCCGATAGCGATCCTGAAGAAGGACGTAGCCTGGGCGTTGGATTTATACCCGGAGACAGCGGATATGAAGAGCCTTATATCTATGTAACACCGTGGCCGTATCCTGAAAACCCCACGTTGACGGAATTACCCGCCGGCCATTGGCACCAAGAAGGATGGTTTGGTGCCGTCCTCGTTTTTTCTGAAATCACAGCAGCTGAAGAGCAAGAGGGTAAGGTTCTGGCTTTTACCAGAACAGCGATCCAATCGAGCAAACAGTTTCTGGGAGCACGCTAACCGCTAAAAACTAACCACTCCCTCCATGCCTACCCTGCAAGAACAAGTTGTTGCCGCTGAAGCTCGAATCCGTTCGCATATCCGTAAAACGCATCTTGAGCCTTCACCACGATTATCGCAGGGTGAATCGACTGCCTATTTGAAGTTAGAATGTTTGCAATTGACCCGTTCATTCAAATTACGGGGGGCGCTGAATAAGCTGCTGGCCTTGCCTGAAGAAAGCAGAGCCAAAGGGATTGTCACTGCCTCAACAGGGAATCATGGATTGGCAGTGGCTTATGGTTTGCAACTGCTGGGTATGCCGGGGGAAATTGTGTTACCGGAGACTGCATCCCCCAAAAAGGTTGCGCTGCTTGAGCAGTACGACGTAAAGCTTGTATTTCATGGTCAGGATTCCGCTGAGGCAGAGACGTTTGCTCGAAATGCGGCAGATGTAGCCGGCCAGACATTCATTTCACCTTACAACGATTTTGATGTTGTCGCTGGGCAGGGAACGATTGGTATTGAACTGCTCAATCAGCTACCCGACTTGAACAGCGTATTTGTCCCGGTTGGTGGTGGGGGACTGATTGGCGGGATTGCCGGCTATCTGAAAGCTGTAAAGCCCGATATTCATGTCTACGGCTGTATCCCTGAAAACTCACCTGTAATGCATGAATGCATAGAAGCAGGAAGAATAGTAGCTGGTACCGTTTTACCTACGTTGTCTGATGGAACTGCCGGTGGGGTAGAAGATGAATCCATTACCTTTAAGTTGTGCCAGGATCATGTCGATAGCTGGGTACGGGTATCTGAAGAAGAAATACAGGCCGGCATGAAATGGGTGTTCGATCACCATGGGCTTGTTGTTGAAGGGGCTGCCGGTGTCAGCGTTGCGGCGTTTCAAAAGCGTGGTGGTAAGGCCGGCGTGAGCGCCATTGTCTTATGCGGTGGGAATGTGGATATAGAAAAGTTTAAGCAGCTTGTTGTTTAAATTTTGGGTTCAAAGCTCTGTGTTTTTTGTTCGTTTATTTAGAGGTGATACAGTAGCTTTTTTAAAAAGAAAACGGCAAACTGCATCTACTATGCAACTTGCCGCAGTCTTTGTCTTGCTATGGGGCAAATACTAAAGGTTGCCGCGTAAAGCTTGCTCGCGTTCAATAGACTCGAACAGCGCTTTAAAATTACCTTTCCCAAAGGAGCGCGCGCCTTTGCGTTGAATGATCTCGTAAAAAATGGTTGGGCGATCTTCAACCGGTTTGGTGAAAATCTGCAACAGGTAGCCTTCGTCGTCACGATCTACAAGAATGCCCAATTCGGCCAGTTCTTCTACGGGTTCGTCTATCTTTCCTACGCGATCCTGAAGTTCATCGTAGTATGATGTTGGAATGTGGATGAATTCAATACCTCTGCTTCGCATGGCCGCAATGGTTTCGAGAATGTTGTCCGTAGCCATGGCAACGTGCTGTACGCCCGGGCCTTTGTAGAAGTCGAGATATTCTTCGATCTGGCTTTTCTTAATCCCGTGCGCCGGCTCATTGATAGGGAATTTGATTCGCTCATTGCCATTGGCCATCACCTTGGACATCAGCGCTGTGTATTCCGTTGAGATATCCTTGTCGTCAAACGTAAGAATATTGGTGAAGCCCATCACATCAGCGTAAAAGTCGACATATTTGTTCATGTCTCCCATCTCTACATTACCAACGCAATGATCGACGTATTTTAAGCCGGTAGGCGTGGGGCGCCAGTTTTTGTTTTCTTTCGCCACATAGCCCGGCATGAACAGGCCGTGATAGTTTTTTCGCTCGACGAAGGTGTGAATTGTATCCCCGTAGGTTGCAATAGAAGCAAGTACGATTTTTCCGTTCTCGTCTTCAATCGTTTCCGGTTCACGTATAATCTTGGCGCCGCGTTTTACTGTTTCGTTGAATGACTTTGTCGCGTCATCAACCCAAAATGCAACATCGCGGATACCATCGCCATGTAGGTGCACATGCTGAGCAATTGGAGAGTCTGGAGACAGGGGCGTTGTAAGAACAAAGCGGATTTTATCCTGCTTCAACAAATAGCTGGCAGTTTCACGATACCCCGTTTCAGGCCCGCGATAACCGATAAGTTGGAAGCCAAACGCATGTTGGTAATAATGCGCTGCCTGTTTGGCGTTGCCGACATAAAACTCGATATAGTCCGTGCCATTTAGTGGCAGGAATCCGGCGTCAGCAGGCGGAGAGTCATTACTTAAGACTTGCGGTTCTGTTATCATACTGGTTTGTGTTTAGTCGGTGTGACGTCTTCCTGGCTGATCTGGAGGCGAAGCAGGCAAGAAACGTATGTATGTCGAACAATATTCCTTTTGCCTTGGAGTATTGCGAATTGTAGTAGTTATATGTATGTATATGGCAGAATAATGTGTTTTGTCAATGCTCCCGAAAACAATTCGAAAGAGGCCTGTGAAAAGACAGATTGACCGAATAGATCAGCAAATTATAGAGCTTTTACAGAAGAATGCTCGGCTCTCAAATAAGGTACTGGCTGCTGAGGTTGGCCTCGCGCCGTCCAGTTGTTTTGAACGGGTGCGCCGGCTCGAAGAATCCGGTGTTTTTTTGGGCTTCCATGCTGATGTAGATCTGAAAATATTAGGCAGTACCCTGCAAGCCATGGTTGCAATAAAGCTCAGTAAACACGGCAGCTCCATTGTCGAAACGTTTACCCGGCACGCACTGTCTTTACCTGAGGTGCGAGAAGTGTACCACATCGCCGGCGCCAATGACTTTTTGCTCCATATTGTAGTGCGGGATAGCGACCATTTGAGAGAACTTGTGCTTAAAGCCATCTCGAGCAGAGAAGAGATTGCTCACGTTGAAACAGCGCTTGTTTTCGAGTATACCCGGAATTCCTTGCTGCCGTTTAGCCCGGATGCTGATGCTGAATAAGGTCTGATGGTATCGCTGGTTTGGGAATGAAGCGGACATTTTTTTATTGTATAAATAATCCCTTTTGGATCAAGTAGTCCGATGGGTGTACGCGATCCAGTTGGAATAAATAGCCTTCCTGGAATAAATGAACAGCATTAAATGAAAGAGCAACAGCCAGCCCCTAAACGTAAAATTGAGTCTGAAATGATTGTGGCTATCGCGGCAGCTGTAGTGGGCATTTGTGCCCTTGGGGTTTCGTTTTATCAAACGATGATCATGCGCGAGCAGCAGAATGAGTTATCTGTACAGCGGCGTGCTGAAGTATGGCCGCATCTGGAATTTGGCAAGGGGCAAAGAACAGATGAGCTTGAAGTATTGTTGACCAATACGGGGATTGGTCCAGCCCGGATTAAATCGATCCAACTGGCTTTCAGGGGAGAGCCTGTGATCATATGGCATGATATGCTGAAAGAAATATCAGCAGAACCACAGTTTGGCTATGTGCAATCTCAAATGAGCGGACGTGTGCTGCCGGCCGGTGATCGTATACAAGGGCTCTATCTGGAAAACGATTTGGCCGATTCTCTTGGTGCCAATTTTTCTGACATCGAGGCAACGTTTTGCTACTGCTCCATCTACGATGAGTGTTGGAATTACATTGAGGCATTTGATGCTCGATCTTCCAGAGAGCTTGTGGACAAATGCGAAGCCGGCCCCACAGACTTCCTGCAGTAATTTTGTCGAACGACCAGGGGCAGCTTACCCTAGTTCTTTGCCGT
>JBGCEN010000050.1:0-10250 GCA_045106435.1 Rhodothermales bacterium | reverse complement strand
GATGCTTGTTATAATCACCATGATGTCGAGCAAGCCAACGATGTTTGCAAGCCAGAGCATCTAATGCTTGAAAGCGCTGTTTTTCAGGAACGCAATGCCTGCAACCAGCGCCAGAAATCCCGAGGCGATTTGAAAGCGAATGCTCCACTCCTGGCCGTCAACCGTTGATGAAAAAGAGGCCCACTCAGGTTCAGGTCCAAGTCGCAAGTGCCGCAGTTGATTATCTATGGTAATCGGCTGTGCGCAAAGTGTATGCGTTGCGAATAATGCTATGATAAGCATGGCTATACGATAAGCGTTTGGTACTGTACAATGGTTGGATGAAAGGCGGTGGGTAAACATGGTTTCAAGAGATGTCTCTGGGAGGGATAGAATTATACAAACCTTTCCCATAGCATTGCAATAAACTTATTATAACGCACTCTCCCATATTGATTTCGCAACAGATCAGATTAAAGCATCAGTCAATTCACGATCAGGTATTCGAACCCGGGGCCATGAATTAGGAATTTTTCACACTTGTTGACACAATCTCATTCATAAAGCTCAACAGGCTTACGAGATTGGAAAATGATAATACAGAAGTACCTAGTGTAATGGGGGAATCCTTCCTTTATACGTTGATGAGCGAATCTATATTTGAATGCCTATTGAAGGACAAACAAGCTCGAGCTTTTTCAATTATAAAGGACTTAAAATGGGTCAACAACAACTTCTTTTAGTGGTCCTTGGCATAGTAATCGTTGGTTTGGCAGTAGTTGTGGGAATTCAGGCTTTCAGTGTGAATCAAAAGAAAGCAAACGCTGATGCGCTGGTGTTAACAGGAATGCGGATTGCTACCGATGTTCAGGTATGGCTTCGTACTTCAACACTGTTAGGAGGTGGTATGCCTCCATCGGGAAGAATACCGGACATAGACTAAATTTCAGTAGGTTTAACTGATTTGGGCTATGCAGTTAATGGTTCAAGCGAATATGTAACGTTAGATGGCTCGTTTACTATGAAGCAAGATGGAGATGGCATTTTCATAAAAGGGGAGAGTGCTAACACTAGTGGCGGAGGCGACAACAACACAATATGTATAGAAATCAATGGCCATTTGTTGAATGATATATCCACGGCTATTAGCAATGGGCCGGTATCTTGTGATTAGGGATTTAATGACGTATTGCCAGGCGACATTTCTATTAGTAGAGGTACCTTGTTTTAGAAGGCAGCTGCAGTAACTTTTTCCGACGTCAGTAGCTTGGCGATCGAAACGAAGTGAATCCACAAAAGCAGTGGGCCGGCTACGAAGACGACATACATCATGTTGTGATAAGGCCCCAGTGCAGGCCATACCAGAAAGCAGATGCTTGTTATAATCACCATGATGTCGAGCAAGCCAACGATGTTTGCAAGCCAGAGCATCTGATGCTTGAGAGCGCTGTTTTTCAGTTGCGCAATGGCTGCAACCAGTGCCAGAAATCCCGAGGCGATATGGAAGTATCCATCGAGGATGCTGAACCAACCCGGGATAACGTCAAGCACGCCTTCCATCAAAAACCCGCCGCCAACGAAGACCCGTACGCCTTGTGCAAGCTGTAAATGCTCCTGCGACAAGTTAAAGAATTCCTCACGGACCGTTGCATAGTAGAGGGCAACTACGGCAGCAGCGCCGGCGAGGATGACCAGGTAAAAGGCGCCGCCTGTCATATCTGGCGGAAATAGATGCTGCCCGCCAAAGATCCAGTGAACACACACAATGAGTCCGCTAAAGAGGACCCCGCCGATCATCATTTTGCGCTTCGACGCCTTGCCAGTTCTCAGCAAGGACAAAAATACGACAAGGGCAACGAAGCACACAAAAAGTACCCAGTACGTTGTGATATCATAAAAAGGTGATGCCATGGCTTTATACGTGTTTAGAAAGGAATTTTTGTAGTTGCGTTGCCAGGTAAACGGGCGTCTCTTGCATCGGATAGTGACCTGCGTCTGTGATATAGCAGAACTCGACATTTGAATACCACTGACCGAACGTCGATTCCAGGTGCGTCTGTTGAAAGCCGGGGAGATCTTGTCTGCCTCCAATCACGAGAAGGGGTGTTTCTACATGTGCCCCTGCTAATTCCTCTGAGAAGTCTTGCGCTAACCACATATTAAAATACCCTTCCATCGCTTCTTTGGAGGACGTTTCGAGGTGTCTTACTGTTTTCAATCGAGACCAGGAATCCAGTAGCCTTTGTCCTGTCAGCATACTGAAGCCCATTTCAGAGGCTTCTCTTTTCTGAATCAGGCCCCACAGAAATGCTTTGGTATCCTCATCTGCCGGATACCCATTTGCACTGACCGGCGTAATGCCTGTAATGCTTTTCAGCCGGCGATTTGCACTGTGCCAATCATCCAGCGCCATGCGTTGCACCACCATTCCGCTCATGGAGTGGCCGACGATATGAAATTGATGCCAGCCCAGATGCGTTGCGAGTTCGAAGGCGTCGCCGGCACTTTCTTCTGCAGTGTACTTTCCGTTTAAATGAAGCGATTGCCCATATCCACGTAGATCTGCAAAAACATAGGTGAAACTGTAAGGATCTAGAAAGGGGAGTAGGGGATCGTAATTTTTGGCATCTCCCATCCAATCATGAAAAACGAGGACCTTCTCCGGGCCTTGTCCAAATGTGCTGTGGCCTAGCATCACGGGCGCTGCCGCCACTTCTTGTGGTAAATCAGGATTTGTCATTTGTCGGTATTCTCAAGTTTAAGAAACAAAGTAGTACAGGGTGACTTTCATATTGAAAGTAACTCTGTTAATGTAGTTGCTTTCAATATGAAAGTCACTATTCTTTCTTTATTTTTTTGCTATGCCTGAAAAAAAATCCGAGCTGGATCCTAATACACTGCGATCACAGTGCCCGATTGCAAATTCCCTCGACATCATTGGAGATCGCTGGACCCTCTTGATTATCCGCGACATCCTCATAAATGGGAAACATCGTTTCAAGGAGTTTCAGGATATACCAGAAGCGTTTCCCACAAATATTCTAGCCGACCGGCTAAAGCGCCTGGAGAAATGGGGCCTGATAGAAAAGAGGGCCTACCAGGAGTACCCTGTGAGATATGCGTACCATTTGACCGAGAAAGGGTCTACACTGGAGCCCGTCTTGCGGGCCATCGAAAAGTGGGGGACAGATATTTTTCCTACGTCGACTGCAACCGAGGAAGCGTAAATATTGAAGCCAAATGTGAACCTTGATTCCTTGGCCTCACTAGCTAGTTTTTATCTTTGATTCCATATATAAATACTTTTCGCCTACATGGTAGAGAGCAAATTTACTAGCCGATCCTGGAGAAGAATTACAAATCCTTTCTAGCTTGTAATGATAGATTTCGAGCCTGAACGTACCGTTCAAACCCCACTTGGATTGATGGACCTGACTGCAGCAAGTGATGACGCACGTCCTCATCTTCCAACGTCGTTCCTGATAATTCCAGCAAGAATGCCACCTGAGCGGCTACGGCTTCGTCATAGAATTCCATTTGAGCGAACAGCATGCTCAAATCTCCACCTGCTGATGAGATGAGTTGTTTCGCGTAATCTACAGCTGATGACCTTTCTCCATCTCCATCGCCGTCAATCCAAACCGCTCCTGTAATGCCCAGTACTTGTGGATTCCATAGCGGGCTATCTTGCTGGTAGGGTTTGGCGATAGGCCAGTACAAGTCCCGCACACCTGGACCACTCGCAATGGCAACGAGGTGCATGTCATGCGATGGACGGGGCATCGTCCAGGTGCCGGACCATTTTACCCCAGGTTTTTCGCCCTGTGGGATTTCAACGGTCCACATTCTTCTGCCATTGGCATAGATTGATAATTTTTCCGCCCGTGTCCATCCTGGCCCTAGTACACGCGCAGACACCTTGATGGATGTTGATACTGGCGCGAGGTCTCCCGGGCCATAGGCATCATCAACGGTTATTTCAGCCAACAGCCCCAGGCTCACGGATACGTGGCCGTTCACAAAGTTATTTACAGCTTCATTGACATCGATTTGGGCAGGATTGCTATCGTTTGCCCGAATGTAGGTACGTGCCTGCCCAACAAAATGCCGGCCTACATCGTGCGAGTCGCTGCATCCTACAGGCGTCAGGATTTTGCCTCCGTTCAACATCCCTAACCAATCAGTGAACAGCTCTAACATGTTGGTCTGTTGCGCTGCTGAATTGAGGATTTCCATTGCATTGGCTTGCAAATTCCAACCGTCCAGATTGGCACCTACAAGGGCGTTGTGATGCGCCGGATCAAATGGGCGGTATCCTTCTCCGTGTTTGTCACGCGCATGATTTAGAATAGCGACCTTAACACCCGGCGTACTGTAGATATCATCAAAAAAGACATCCCATGAGCGCTCGGTATAATCAGGGTACGTTGCATCTTTATCGATAGGGAATATATTAAAATGGCCTACTTGTGTGGTAAATTCACTACCCATCACAGGAGTAAAATACTGGCGGACAGACAGTTCGCGCGCTTTCTCTTCATAATCTACTATCACGTTGTGATCTGTAGCGATAGGCAATTCAATACCTTCACTTGCCAGCGTTACCATGCGCTCATCGATGGTGGCCTCGCCGTGGCCTGAGTGCGTCAGGGTATGGACGTGGGTATCTGCACTGATGTATCCCGGGGTTGGTACTTCCCGGCGAATGTTTAGTGCAATGTGTTTGCTCTCTCCAGGTTTTAGGGTTACACGGGCAGAATCCAGGCTGTATTCGAATCCGCGACCGGCATAAATCGTGTACGTCCCAGCCGGCAGGCCAAAAGCAGCGTGTCCGTTGCTCGTGTTTATAATGCCAGGGCGAACGGCCAGATGATCGTTTGATTGAGCACCTACCTGTTGTAATGCGCCATGCTCGTTTAGCACGGTAATACGGCTGGGGCTATTTGTATCTGTATCTAAGTCCTTGATCTCGATCTCAATCTGGGCTGACGACAATAGTTCGGATGGGGACTGCCTGTAGATGATAAATTCTCCTACATGAATGTCGTCAGGCACATCGTTCAACTGCTCAATTTGTAAGAGATTTTCTCCAGAAATGAGTGCGCCTGGTGGAATGGGCCAGTAGCGCACCATGTCGTTCTCATTGATGCGTAAGGTGCCAAGATCCGTATCATTGAGTACGATACGCCATTGCCGCTTTACATCTTGCTGCCTGAGACGAAGCGTAAAAGGTTCATCGTTCGCTTCGGCCTGAAAACGGCTGATCCACTCCTGGCCGTCGACCGCTTCCGAAAAAGAGGTCCACTCAGGTTCAGATCCAAATCGCAAGTGCTTCAGTTCTTGGTCGATGATAATCGGCTGTGCGTAAAGTGAATGCGTAGTGCACAATGCAATGATGAACAGGGCTATGCACTTAACGCAGGGCATTGAATAATGGTTGGATACAAGGTGGTGGATAGACATGATTTCCAGATGGGTTATGCCGGGGAGAAAGGATTATACAAAAATTGGGCTGTGGGAGCGACTTTTGGGTGTCTTTAATGTAAGACAAAAAGCGATTCCTCAACTTGATCAGAGAGCTTCTGCCCTCTGTACAGCAGAAGCGTCAGATACCTTGAAATGACTATCTCTTTTTTATCTCTTGGAAAGAGAAGGTTGTACTGACTCCGGAAGATTTTTTATCACAAGCATGCTCTGCCTTATAAAACTACTCCCTGACCAACCGAACGATATGCCCACCGTCGGTGTGCTCCAGCAAGAGATAAATTGTACCATCTGGTCCCTGTTCAACATCTCTAATGCGGGCGAAGTCTTTTATGATGGTTTCTTTGTGCACAATTTCATTTCCATCGATGACAAACCTGTATAACTCCGTTGCTTTCAACGAACCCACGATCAGGTTGTCTTTCCATTCAGGAAATCCGCGGCCGTCGTGAATAATGAAACTGGAGATCCCCGGCGAAGGAGTCAGGTCAATCTTGGTTTGTTCAATAGTTGCCAGATCCAATTCGATCCCTAGCTCCTTCCCGTATTCTACGGGGGTGCCGTCGTAGTCGAGCCCTTTGGAATACAACGGCCACCCGTAGTTCTTGCCCGGTTGTATCAGGTTCACTTCGTCTCCGCCGCGCGGTCCCATCTCGGTGCCCCATAGTTGCTGCGTGCGCGGATTAAATTCCAGCCCCTGGGGGCTCCTGTGTCCATATGTCCAGATGGATGGCATCGCCGCAGGGGCATTCACAAACGGATTGTCATCGGGAATCGAACCGTCGTCGTTGATCCGATAGATCTTACCAACAGGTTGGCTCAGGTCCTGAAAGCCGGTGTAGTTTGTGGTACCCTTCATGCCAAGGGTGAAAAACAGATGGCCGGCATCATCAAACGCCATCCGTCCGCCCAGCGTGATATCAGACATCGTGGAATAGGTCGCTGAGTCCGCTGCCCAGATGGTTTCCTCATCTACCCATGATCCATCAACAATGCGGCCTCGGATAAGCTTTAGCATGGAAACAGCGGAATCCGAGGATTTACTTATTTGATTGCATGCTGTGCATCTGTCGCCATAGGTCATGTAGATCCATCCGTTACTTTCATAATCGGGGTGGAGCGCGACGTCCAGCATCCAGCCCAGTCCATACTTTACAAAATAATCGGGTGATTCGTAGAGCGCATCATTGGTCTTGGGCGTCCCTGCGATAAGCGATGAAAGCGATCCGTCTTGCTCAACGATCCGCAGGCCCTGCGTTTTCTCTGTGACAAGCATACGCCCATCGGGGAGAGGGGCAATCGAATACGGAAGTGGGTTAATGCCGGTAGCTACTGATTCGATGCTGAATGTGTGCAACTCCGTTTCCAAGGATGTATCCGGGATGGAGAAGGGTTCGTGTATATTATAAAAGTCGGTGGCTTTGACGCCCGTCAAGCGCACGTCAGAGATGAGGATGGCAAGCTGCTTGATTTCATTTGCATCGAGGGTCTGGCCAAACGCCGGCATTCCTTTGTCGGGCGATCCCGTTTTTATTGCGCTGATCAGCTCTTCCATAGAGCCGCTTTCAACAGGATCGGAGCTTGCCAGCGCTGGCCCTTGTGCGGCCCCTTCAAAGCCGGCGCCATGGCATGCCGAGCACTGCTGCATATAGAGGCTGTAAAAAGAGTCTGATTGGTCGAATAATTTGTTCAATATGAAAAAAGTACTTGCAGAAACAGCAAGCACTGAAAGGAAGATAATAATGCCTCGTTTGGCCATGAGGACTGGTGGTTAGCCTGTGTATTTTTGTGGAGTTTGGAAAGGTATACGGACCTGGTCAGGCGGGTTTCGTTAAATCCCGGGAATTATGAACTCCATAAACTTTGAGATATTGTAGCCTGATTGATTTAATGTCAAATACACATTTAAAGCAGCATTTTGCCCATTCTTAAACTTAGGGCAACCAGCGTCAGCGTAGGAGCCATAGCCGTAGAAGATGGAAACACACTCGCGTCGGCTATATACAGATTATTGGTATCGTGTACTTTGCCCGTAGGATCACAAACTGAATTTGTCGGATCCATTCCTAGCCGGAGTGTGCCGCACTGATGTGCGTTTGCAGCGATACCAAAGCGCTTGTGAAAATTGAAGGGGTAGCCGGCTCCCCGCATCATTTTCTTTACCTGTGCTAACAATACATAATGCGCCTTTTCATTATTTGGACGCCAAGTTACTTCTAGCTGCCCTTTTTTGCCAAGCTGTATTCGATTTTTGGGATCAGGTAATTCTTCACTGGTCATCCACCAGTCGATGCTTCGTTTGGTCATGCCATTCAACAGTTGCTTGGGTATATGTGATTGATCGCTCTGAATCATCAAGCCGGTCAGTTTACCCAAGGTTTGGATCGCGCCGGCTGGATAGGGGAAGCTGGGGGCTTCAAACAGAAAATCGTGAATCCCCACCGTTTTTTGCATGGTAAGATTTGTTGTACCAAACGGGCACACCGACATCAGCGCACTTTGGTTTTGCAACATATAATGTCGTCCGACCTGATCATACTTGTTTCCGATTCCTGTGGGCCATGCTGAAGACTGAGAGCGTAGCAAAACTGCCGGCGAATTTGCGGCCCCACACGCCAGAATGAAGGTATTGGCTTTAATTGAGATTGCTTCACCACGACAACTAGCTTCGGCCGATAGAATCCGCTGACCATTGGCTGAAATGGTTAATTGATTGACTTTTGTGTTTTGAAGTAACTGAACATTGGGTGATGCAAGCGCTGGTCGAAGGCATTGTGTCTCAGCATCTGCTTTACCCTGTGCATAACAAGGAAACCCATCACAACCTGTGCAGGGAGAGTCAGGGTTGCATCCCGATCCTTCCCAGCCAACAGCCATTTCAAGAGGATGGGGCCTGAACCCTTTTGCTTCCAGCTTATTGACCAGTTGGGCAATTGCTGGTTCGTGAGGAATCGCCGGAAAGGGAAATGGTGTGCTTCTGAATGGCTCGCTTGGATCAACGCCGGCGTCTCCTCTTACCGCAAAAATAGATTCAGCCTCACCATAGAAAGGCTCGAGGTGTTCATATTTTATGGGCCAAGCCGGCGAAATCCCATCAACGTGCGCGAGTTCTTCAAAGTCTTCTGCACGAAAGCGCTGCAAGTTGGCACCATACATCTTGGTCTGCCCACCCACCCAGTAGTGGTTGCCTGGCCTATAAGGCTTCTCACTATTCACATCATACCAAAGTTCACTTGTCTTATATCGCCCATGACCAAAAACAGCCTTTGCATCCCAGTTCGCAGGCTCAATAGGTAAATACCCACCTCGCTCAATAACCAACACCTCAGCCCCACTATCTTTTAGTGCATAGGCCAACGCACTACCCCCAGGGCCTGACCCCATAATTACAAAGTCGGCTGATAATTCTTGCATATTCGTAATTCAAGGGCTCTGTCAGAAGTATTTTTTAAAAGCCCATTTTATTTCTGCTATGGAGCAACGCGTAACGGTAGTTACTTCTGCTCGGCCAGAAACGCGACGAGAGAAGTAAATTCTTCAATTGACAGCGAATTGACAAGTCCGTCGGGCATCATGGATTTTTCCATGCGCTTGCGACTCTGAATCTCGTTAGTCGAAATGGTAAACACCTGGCCGGCGATGTTTCGCATTTTCACCGTGTCAGCCGACTCTTCCGAAATAAATCCGATGTAGCTCTCGCCACCTTTTGTGATGATCAGTACCGTGGCGAATCCCTGGGAGATAGATGCGTTGGGTGCCAGGATAGCTTCGGCAATCTGATCCCGGCTCATGATGGCGCCAATCTGCCCCATGAACGGGCCTTTCATCACCTCAGCCCGATTCAAATTGTGGCACATCTCACATCCTTGCTGTGTGAAAAGTTGCCGGCCCATTGCTGTATCTGGCTCAATTTCAGTAATCGCCAACATCACATCTTCTATCGAACTCCGCCCAATCTGGCCCCGCTTGTTGGCAATTTGCGTCAGGTCAACGGACTCGGATTCATCTCTAGTCATCGTTTCTTCAGGAACATTGAGTTCGGGAATGTCTAGCCGGTGCTTCGCGTTCAGATCGACAAAAAACGATTGTGATTCAGGATCGGTCGCGCGCCATGCTGCGAGCAAAAACGCTTCGATTGTTTCGGTGGCTTCCCAAGCGAGGGTTTTGTAGTACGGGCCGTGCGTATCGGGGCGTGTACCCCACCACCAGGATGCATCGTAAGGTGCTTCTTTGTGATAGACTCGGGCGAGGGTGTTGAGGATTTTTCGCTGTAATCCGGCATCGTCTGTAGCCTTATGGATAGCGATCAAATCGTTTACGGCTTCCGGGTGATGCATGTACCGCAATGCCCATAGTGCAAGATCCGAATGCGCTCCGCCGACAGCATCTACGCTAGCGTCTACAGCATCGAGATTGACCAGAGCGCGTACGGCAACGTGGGGCAGAATTGCGGCGGCATTGGGTGTTGCATGAGGGCCTTCCGTGCCCCGCGCCGGCGTAGCAAAACCCGCAGGCATTGGTACCGCGAGCAATGCCTCGGCTGCTTCTGCACGACCGAGCCGGCCCAGTCCAATGGCAGCAGCTACTTTGACACGGTCTGAAGCATCAGTGAGTCCTTCAATAAATGGTTCGAGGGGGACAGATCCTCGCAGGCTTTGTCTGTCGGCAAGCGCACGCAATGCAAATTCACGCACCGCATCGTCTTCAGATAGTGATACAAGATTGTCGATACTGTCTTCGCTGGCTGCCTGTAGGTAGCCAAAGATAGCAGCTACTCTGACTTTGAG
>JBGCEN010000049.1:0-10122 GCA_045106435.1 Rhodothermales bacterium | reverse complement strand
TATGCTTTGTCCGGCGCATCAAAATGAAGATCACAGTTGGGACAGTCCAGGTCGTGCAATAGTTCTTCTTTATTGTCTTCCCAATAACGATCCAGAGAAGCCTGGGCAGCTGTTCGGTTTCTGCGCTCCACAGATCGGCCCAGGAGCTCAATTGCGTAATACGCAACGCCCATGAGCAACAATGCACCAGTTGTAATTCCGACAAAAAGCCAGACGTTCATAATCTTCGATTAAAGCGCTTGAAACCGAATGAAGTATACCTTGATAGATATGGAGTAAGCCAAAGGAAATCAATAGAGCAAATCAGTTTTACACTTTTCTCCACACGATAAGCCTTTGGTCAACTCACTTTTGGAAAACCACGTTTATATGGACTGGGCACATCTCAATCACCTCAAAACAAACGCCTCTTTAAGCGTTGGCTCATTCATCATTGAGGAGAAGCCCATTGCATTTGTAGAAAAGACTACTTCTATCATGGTCCCTGGGTACACGGCATTGGTAGGCTCAAAGACATGAATTTTACTTCTAGTCCCGGATAAGCAACTTAAGCGCCCAAATCCAGAAGTAATGATTACCTTACCCATTTGTTGATCAACAATCCCTTTAATCAGCCGGCCAAGTCCTCCTTCCTTACCTGTAGCCTCACTATCTCCCAATGGTCCATTTTCAATCGCCTTGGCAATAGCAACCTCATCGCTGATCGCCGCTTTCCAAACCCTTCGGATATTGGGCGGAATTCCTTTGCCAGCATCAGAGAGGACCAAACGAACTTCTTCCTGTTCGGCGTCATATGCTGATACAACAGAAGCAATTGGGACGCCGGCGTGCATGCTGATGTTTTCGATCAGGCCGATGAAATTCTGTGTCTGAGGAGCAATAACCAACGCGCTTGCATAAAGCTCATGCGCCAGCCAGTTGTTAAAGATCCTCTTAAACCACAACTTGTCATTGCGTGCATTAAACCGATGGATGCATAGATTTTGCTCAATACCTCCCTTTTCAATGGTTACTGCTTCATTTAATATGCTATCAGGTGCAGTATTCAATTGTAGCCGGAGCAAAGCATTTAGCGCCTGTGGTAACTGATTACCCAATGCCAATTCAATCTGGCACTTTTCGAGGCCGAGGCAAATAAATAATGTATCCAGCATTGCAATGCCGGCTGCGTCTATGTCGTCACATACCTCAAAGTCAAAGGTATATTTATTTGATCTCAGCAAGCCATGTTGGTCAAATACTTGCCCCAGTACAACATCCATACATTGCGCATTCACACACTCAGGTACGTACACGTGCATATTAAGACCTCCATGCTGACTATTGACAGGTTCTAATAGTAGACAGGTAAGTCAGGGAATTCGTAACCACAGTGCACAAAAAAAGGCTCATCTGATGATCAGAAGAGCCTTGGATATGAAGATTCAAATGGAGGTGACGGACGGATTCGAACCGTCGTACAAGGTTTTGCAGACCTTTGCCTAGCCACTCGGCCACGTCACCTTTATAGCAAATGAGATTGCAGGAAAACCAAGTACGCCCGGTAGGACTCGAACCTACGGCCTGCGGATTAGAAGTCCGCTGCTCTAATCCAGCTGAGCTACGGGCGCGTAGAAGTGGACAATACTAGTGGATGTCGGGGCGGCGGGATTCGAACCCACGACCTTCTGGTCCCAAACCAGACGCGCTACCGGGCTGCGCCACGCCCCGAATGAATAGACTAAACTATTCTTACATGGATGATTTTGCTGCGTTCAATTGGTTTTGAACGTCGTCAAGCTCAACCATTTTCTGTACAAATCTGTATTGTCCGTTCGGTTTTTTCTCCGCAACAATCATCTTGGCAACTCTTTTCCGCTGGGTATTTAAACCGCGGTCCGTACGCTGGTTCTTACTTACTTTTTTCGCCATGACGCATCACCTGCTAGATAAACTTGTAAATTACTTGATCTCTTTATGGAGCGTATGCTTGCGCAATACAGGATTGTATTTCTTCATCTCCATACGGGAGGGCGTATTTCTGCGGTTTTTCTTTGTAGAATACCGCGACGTCCCGGGAGCTTCTGTACACTCCAGAATGACCTGAATCCGGACATCTTTTGATTTAGCCATTACTCTATTTCTTTTTATCGGGTGTAAAGCTGCATTTCTTCAATACTTTCAAAAACGCAAGGCTTCAAACCTTTTTTCACAACAGACTTTATAAAGTTCAATTCAGTGTCTGAGCTTAAGAACAACTGTTCAAAAACTAAACACGCACACCTTTGGCTCGCGCTTCTTTAAGCACTGCAAAAATTCCTTTCTTGTTAATCGTCTTGATCGTCTGTGCTGATACGCGCAGGGTGATCCAACGATCTTCTTCAGGAACGAAAAAACGTTTCTTCTGCAGATTTAAATTAAAACGACGCTTAACTTTATTGTGCGCGTGTGACACATGGTTGCCGGACATTGGTCCTTTGCCTGTAAGCTGGTCTTTCCGTGCCATCGCTAGCAGTCACTCAAATGGATTTTTTAGACAGAATGGGTTTAAACGAAAAACTTTTATAATGTTTCGGCACTATCAAAGATTTAGATGTGAATTGGGAAGTTATTGAATATTTAATAATTCACCGCGCGACACTTCTCTTACCTCTGCGCCTTATTCAGACATCTGCACTGCTACCGCTGGCTCAATGGCTGCGGCCCTAAAAGCAGGATAAATTGCCGCCATCAAACACAAAGCCATCGACACAAATACAATCAGGCTTACATCAAACGCTTCGATGGTTACGGGGTACGCATCGAGAATAAAAGATTCCGCGCTGGCCAATCTGATCAAGGAAAAGTGTTTTTGCGCCAGACTTAGCCCCAATCCCACAGCCAGCCCAACACCTGTGCCTATAATGCCGATAAGCGCTCCTTCACACAGAAAAACCTGCATGATCCCCCGCCGGGATACACCCATTGCCTTGAGCACACCGATGTCATGACGCTTTTCGATCACCACCATTGTGAGAGAACCAATAATATTGAACGCAGCCACAATCACAATCAAGGCGAGAATCAACGCAGCACCCCACTTCTCCAATTCCATCACATCATAAAACGATTTTTGGAGATCATACCACGTCTGAATTTCAAATTTATCCGTATCCACATAAGAAGCGAGCTCGCCTTTGATACGACTAGCATCGTCGATGTCATCAAGCCGAAGCTCTACACCCGATACTTCGCCTCGCATCCGAAACAGTCGCTGCGCTTCAGGCAAGCTGATAAACACGTGGGTTTCATCGTACGTAGGCTCCATCTCAAAAATGCCGCGTACTTCGTAAACACTCAGCGGGGTTGCGAAGATGTTGTTTGTCATGCGCTCAATCCCGGGCGCTGACAGCAATTGCACGCGTGAATCATTTTTATCCGAAGGCCGGACACCATCTCCCGTATCCATTATTGGAAAAATATCAAGATCCTGCCCCAGTCCCAGTCCAATTACCATCCCCGGTGGGCCATCGGTGCGATTCACACTAAACTCCCCAATGGTTGTTTTATCAACCACACCACTAACCTCTGCAATACGTGCCTCATCTACGCCGCGCACGATCACTACCCGATTCATGTCCGTCATATCCTCGTGCAACACCAGGGCTTTACCCTGCACGTAAGACGCCACATGATCTATTTCGGGATGCCGAAGCACGTCGCTCATGAGCGAATCAGCATGTTCAAAACTCCTGCCTTCTGCACTCACAATCCGGATATGCGGATCCAGCCCCACCATGAGTCCTCGAACAACATCGGAGAACCCATTCATTACGGAGAGCACAACGATCAGTGAGGCAACACCCAATGCGACACCCAATACCGAAATCCCGGTAATAATCGAAATGAGCGTAACCTGCTTACGACTGGCCAGATACCTCCTTGCTATGTAAAAACGGTAGTCCAAATTCGATAGATATCGGTTTTCAGTATGCAGTTATCAGTTTTCAGTTTTCAGTATGCAGTAGTTGCTCAATTCAGTGTCATCCTTCCTGTCTCAACATAGGAAGGGTGACATTGCCCACTTTTACAGAAGGTATCTAAAAACACAAATCAGCACTAATCCAGCATAGCGCTTGTGGTTGTCATCATGCCTTCGGGTGCTTCGTTGTACACAGCAACTCCATCAGTCAAGAGTGCAAAAGGTGCACCTACAGACTGCTTTCTTTCAGAAAAAGTCAGTGTGCCGGCCGGCGTATCAAAAGACTTGTAACCTTCCCAATCGAACGCCCGGGGACTTGCTTCAGGATTTCCCTGCAGCACAAAGGACCATCTTTTCAATTGCCCCGTGGCTTTGTCTACATACATCCAGTATTGATCTCCCGGCGTTAGCCCAACTCCTTCAAAAGTCATTTTCACTACATCGGTTAATGCATCAGAAGAATCTGCAACAAATGACCGAATGACACCCGGGTCCATCATTTTCATCGGAGCCAATAACCAGTAGGTGTCATTTATAAAGCTCGAATAAGCACTTTCAATGCGCTGGGCATTTTCCTCATCACCAAGTGCCACGCCATTCAGGTAACTTGTGCCTTCTTTAGAATTCACATTGAACAGGATTACGAAAGAAGAATCTACTCCCTGGTTGTATTCGATTCTGTAATCTCCCGTCTGCTTATCCCACAGGTGCTTTCTTCCAACGGATACATCTCCATCCCTATCAAATCCAAAATTGAACCGCAAGGCAGCCAATTCAGCAAGTGCTTGTGCACCGCCGAGTGCATCGTATGCACTAATGGCTACAGAGTCAGCATAGGTTTCTGCCGGCGGCATCAGTGGTTTTACATCTGCATTAGAGGCGGGCGGTGTAGGGGCACAGTGCATTAACAACAAACTGAGCATACAAATACTCAGGCCTTGCAAAGAGGGGTGATTCAATTTCATTGGTTTGGTGGTCTTAGATTCAGGATCCAGGTATGGCAGGAAATATACAACTTGACATATGCGATTATACTTGTGCTACACAAAAGGCAACCTCGCTCAATGCAGAACAAACAAACCCCTCTCAAGTTCAGAAATAATGTAACCCATCCCGCCTGGCGCAAGTACACACGCTATGTCATAAACCTTACCCTCATGAAGTTGCGGCTGGTTCGGTCTTTTTTCCCCTCTGTCTTATTGCATAATGCCAAGGTACATGTTGTACTCAAATCAGTGCTGAGTACCATTTTTTTTGTTGGATGGTTCGCAACGCCGGCTTTCAGCCAATCGAACAGTATAGTTGCTGACTCCTTGCGCAATCCTTATGGCTCTGGTATTGGCTTTTCAGTAGTGGTTACCAATAGCGGCTTTGGACTAGGCGGTTACTTTGCCCATGCAATAGATACGCGTAATTCATTTCTGGCAGAACTCAACATTGGCTCGGAGAAAAGCGAGCGTGAAGTGAAATTCTTTGGCCTGGGGAGAAGCTTTATTCCCGACAAAGCAAACTATTTCGCACGGATGCCCATACACATCGGGGTACGACGCCGGCTCTGGGAAGAATTTATTGAAGACAATTTCCGACCCTATTTCCAGTTTACTGGCGGCCCTACGCTTGGGTGGGTCTATCCGTATTTCGATGATGCCAACAACAACGGGACGTACGACACAACGGAAAAAACGTACGATGGCCTGGGATCTATCTTTCGGGGAGATTTCAGATTTGGGCTTGGCGGCACGATAGGCATTGGCGCCAACTTTGGAGAAAACGGACGGCTCACGCAGGGCGTCCGCATTGCCTACAGCTTCAACTACTTCTTCGAATCCGTTCAATTGTTAGAACTGGACGACCAATTCAGTCCCACAAAATTCTTCGGCACACCTACCATAAGTATCACGTTCGGCAAATTATTCTAGCATTCTTTTAAGCTGCTTTTGATAAATGCCCACGGATGATAATGCGCCAACCCTGGATCCGGAACTAAGAACGAGCCCCGGAGCGTCCTGACACTGCGGCGTATCCCACTAAACGTTAAAACGGAACAGCAGTACGTCTCCATCCTCAACGACGTACTCTTTGCCTTCAGACCGCATCAAGCCGGCATCGCGTGCTGCTGACTCAGACGCAAGTCGATCAAAATCGGCATACTTAATGGTTTCAGCGCGAATAAAGCCCCGCTCGAAGTCTGTATGAATCACGCCGGCTGCCTGCGGTGCTTTGGTACCGCGATTGATTGTCCAGGCCCTGGTTTCTTTGGGGCCAGATGTAAAGTAGGTGATCAGGCCCAGCAGTTCATAGGCAACGCGAACCAGCCGATCGAGGCCGGCTTCATCCACACCCACGTCTTTCAGGAAATCCTCGCGTTCCTCTTCATCCAATTCAACCAGTTGCGCCTCTAACTCGGCCGAAACGATAATTACCTGGGCATTTTCTGCGTCTGCAATCTTTTGAAGCTGCTCGACATACGCATTGCCTGTTGACAAATCATCTTCACTCACATTTGCTGCGAACATCAGCGGCTTAGACGTCAGCAGAAAAAGCGACTTCATGAGCGCTTCTTCGTCTTTTTTAACCTCAAAAGACCGGGCCGGCTTTCCATCATTCAGGTGGAGTTCAAGCCGTTCAAACAAGGAGATCTCTTCTTTTGATTTTTTGTCTCCGGTCCGGGCGAGTTTTCTCGTCTTGTCGATACGTTTTTCAAGCGACTCCATATCTTTCAGGAGCAGCTCTGTATTGATCACCTCGATATCCCGTGCCGGATCAACAGATCCTTCAACATGCACAATGTTCTCATCATCAAAACAACGAACCACGTGTACAATGGCGTCTACTTCGCGGATGTGAGAAAGGAATTGATTACCTAAACCTTCGCCCTTGGATGCACCGGCAACCAGGCCGGCAATATCTACAAACTCAATGGTTGTGGGCAGTATTTTTGCTGAATTGGAAATTTCAGCCAAACGATCCAGGCGCGCATCAGGTACAGAAACAATGCCTACGTTCGGCTCGATTGTACAGAAAGGGTAGTTAGCAGACTCAGCGCCAGCTTCGCTCAAGGCGTTAAACAACGTGGATTTGCCAACATTAGGCAGCCCTACGATTCCACAGCGCAAAGCCATAGGTGTATTGGTTTAGGTGGATAAAATGACAGATGCAGCCAATCGAATTTTATAGAGAAAGTTCCTAATCAAGCCATAACGCGCATCACGAACACATCATCTCCGGTGAAGCATTCTCGCATGCATTAATACCGATAAACATCAACCGATGTAATTCACGGTCACAAACTCGCGTTCGGGCAGGACCACGCTACACAGCCGGCCCATACCAGGGTACATGTAGTACACACATCCTGTATCAATACTGATGAGCTGCGGATGGTTAATGGGTTCCGGATGCGGTGTGTGGCCGCAAATAACGGGCTTTTCCCAGGCCAGGAAGCGAGCAGAATAATGGCTTCTATCCCAAAGAAATGTTTTCTCTGACGGATCAGCGAGGTTTTGGGCGATTGTCAGTTCGGGCTGCAGGCCGGCGTGTACAAAAAAGTAGGAAGGAGAATCAAAATATAACTTGGTATCTCTTACAAACTCTACGTGCTCTGGTGGCACAACAACCTGATCGTGTTCATCGGTGTAGCTTTTTAATGTTTGCACACCACCATTCAGGCGCCAAACCTCTTCATCATGCCGCAATCCATTGAGGTGGTTCAGAAAGAAGACCTCATGATTCCCGCGCAAAAAAGTACACTGATGGGTTTCGCGTAATTCAAGTAATCGGTCAATTACGCCTTTAGAGTCAGGACCTCTATCGATATAATCCCCGACAAAAACTATATGATCATCCTTGGACGGACTCAAGCGCTCGAGTAGTTCGTCGAGTGACTTGGCGCAACCATGAATATCTCCTATCGCAATAATGCTCATCGAAAAAAGCTAGCTATTCACAAGGGTGAGAGTGCATCAAACTATTAGCTTGGATGAGCCTTAGGATTCAATCCGGCTTTGAATGGTCTCAATGCCTACGAGGCCACGCCCCGATTTTTTCAGACGTCCATCTTTTTGCAAATCAATCAAGACAGCATCGAGAATTCCGTTAATGAACTTGCCGCTTCTGTTGGTGCTGTACTTCTTAGCAACTTCAATGGCTTCGTTAATGGAAACTTTGGGTGGAATATCTTCAAAGGATAAAAACTCGCAAATCGCCATAACCAGTAACAAACGATCGATTAGTGCAATCCGGGTAATTTCCCAATTCTGTGTATGATTGCCAATAATCTCATCCGCCACCTCGAAGAAATCCAAAGATTTCAAAAACAGGCGCTTCGCAAACTCAAGGTTAGCGTCGTTGTCTGCTAGGTCGGGTTTAAGAATAGTATTGATAAAATGTTGAGGTTCTCCGCCTGCCAGCTTAAACGCATAAAGCGCCTGCATAACACGCTCTCTCACAATTCTACGACTGCTCATACCGCGTGACATCATCATCAAAGAAAAGTTTGGAAAGTAGCCTACCAACCTGAATACAAGTGGTAAACACAACCGGGAGGTGGAGGACGTAATGTAAAGTCCGATTTACTATTCGTCAAGGGTTAATAGGTTCTCAGAAAAAAATAGGATTCATCGCTTGTTCTAATTGGATTAATAATCCGACGGTATGTTTTTCAGTTTCGATGCGTCAATTATCACATCTGCTTTGCACCACGCTTGCAGTAATGCCTTAGCGTTTTCAGCGTAATCCCTTTCTTTTATCTGAAAACTGACTGCAGATGAATGAAATCCAATCACCTCTATGCGTCGCGCGCCACTTGCAGGTATCGCCGTTTTTTTTATTTCCGGAATCATTGCCGGCAACGCGCTTTCGTACAATCCTGCCCACTTCTTGTTGATACTTTTTTGTTGTTGTGCATTTCTTTTTTTGATGCCGATCATCTGGATGTATCAAAATCGCCAGTCTCTTTCTCTCACGCCTCTCTTTACATTTTGTCTTTTCGGTGGTGCTGTTTTTGGGGCTGGATGCCTGGGCTTTCTTTCTACCAATTTACATCCGGGCCATCACGTCACTTCGCTTGATCATGCCGCAGCTGAGTACATCATGCTGGGTGAAATACAAACTCCACCGGCAACAACCACATACGCACACCGCTTTGTGATCAATGCAGAAAGGGTGTACGTCCAGGATACCATCAAATCAGTGGGAGGGCTGATTCAGGTTAATCTAGAGCGATCAGATAGCCATATTTTACGAGGAAATGTGTCTCCTGGACAGATGGTTTTGCTCCGCGGCCGGCTGGAAAGACCACGAGCGCCTCGAAATCCTGGCGCCTTTGATTATCGCTCCTACCTGAGAAGAAAGGGGATAACCAGAATACTTGATGCTGAAGAAATCCATGTGCTCGGCCCAGGGCACTCAATCACATCCCGGGCACTACATCTTCGATATGCTTTTCAGCAAACCATTCAATCTTCAATAAATAACCACGTTCAGCACACAGAGGCCCGTTCCATTCTGTACGCATTAATCCTTGGCAACCAATCAGACATATCACAATCCACCAAACTTAATTTTCAGCAAACAGGGCTCACTCATTTACTTGCCGTTTCTGGATTGCACGTGATGCTTGTTGGATTCATTGTCTACCATCTGCTCTTGCCTTTTTGCCTACGCCTGGGATTTTCATGGCGTCAAACCGAGCGTATTCGCGGGTTGGCAACCATCATAATCCTTTGCATCTACATGACGGTTACGGATTTTAAAGCGCCGGTAGTCCGTGCTTCCATTATGGCTTTTCTGATGATTGCCGGCGCAATTTTCCAACGCCCTTCCTCTTCCATTAACACGATGGGTGCCGCAGCACTTTTATTGCTGATCTATCAACCAACACAACTTTTTGATGTAGGATTTCAACTCTCCTTTGCGGCGGTGCTGAGTATTTTAATATTGGTCAATCCACTCACCAGTTTGATTCCTGCATCGTGGATGAAGCATTTCATGGTTCGTTTTTGCCTGCAATCCATGCTCGTTTCTGTATCAGCCACTTTGGGTACGCTGCCAATACTCGTTTATCATTTCGGATTCATTTCCCTTGCCGGAATTTTGCTCAACATCGTTGCGCTGCCGCTTACAGCCGCAGCGCTGGGCGCCGGCTTGCTCATGGTGCTCTCTGCCTCCCTTTCGTCGTCTCT
>JBGCEN010000048.1:0-7838 GCA_045106435.1 Rhodothermales bacterium | reverse complement strand
ACATGGATAACTTAAACGGCGAAGACTCAAAAGGTATGTCTAACATCGAGATAGCGCTTAAAAACCCTTCAACATTGGACATTCCTTGATCGGTGTTCGATATTCGAGACTTTGTCCAAAAGGACAAAGTCGAGCTTAGTGGAATACAATTTGATAAGTAAGTATCTGGACTTTGCAGTACCCACCCCCATTGTATTTTGTTGATGCAGTGTCACATGGTTGCCTTACAACACGCCTTCTGGATACAGGCAAAAAAATCCTTGTAGCGCGTCACACGATTTGCATTAAACTCCCTATTCCATTACGAATGACGCATTTGTTGTGTCAGAAATCATAAAAGAAAGTTCTCTTCCCGGGAATGTCGCGTCATCTAACGCCCCATCGACGTGACTATCTTATAAATAGCTAATCTCAAGATGTTGAATCTCAATTCGGTACGGTTGCTTACGTACAGTGTTTTTTTTGGTGGGCTCATGCTCATCGCATCCCAGTATTATATGGCTACAGGATTGGATGAACCTGAACCAATCAACGCCTATTTAAACGATACTTTTCCTGCCAAAATTACAACGGCCATTCAGGCGACCACAGAGCCTCGGCCTACGGACCGGGCGCTTGCAATTACACCGGAACCGCTAGGTGAACGTGTATTTGTGGCTGAGCAAGTTGGAAGGATTTATACGTTCATGGCAACAGAGAACGGGCTTGCCGGCAGAACCCTTTTTATGGATGTACAGGAGCGAGTTTTTAGCGGGCAGGACTCAGGTATGCTGGGGTTGGCTTTTCATCCTGAATACAATCAGGCAGGGTCTCCAAATAATGCGTATTTCTATGTTTACTACACGGCAATCAAAGATGGAGAACATCATCTCCGATTGTCACGATTCTCGGGTACAGCCAATGGAGACGCCGGCAGTGAACTTATCATGTTTGAACAACCGCTTGGTCCAACCTTGCATCGAGGGGGTGGATTGCTATTCGGGGATGATGGCTTTTTGTACGTTGCAATTGGCGACCTTGGTTACAAAGAGCAAGCGCAAAATCTGACCGAAATGCTCGCCGGCGGCGTACTGCGTATTGACGTAGATATGCAAGGAGGCGCTGTGAGTCATCCAGTGCGTCGTACGCTTGCCGACGTGGATAAAGGCATTTCTGGCGTGGGATACTATATCCCAAGCGACAATCCGTTTCTTGATGAAACCGGCGGTCTTTTTGAAGAATATTTCTCCCTCGGATCACGTAATCCACACCGGATGACCATAGACCGCGTAACAGGCCGAATATTCATTGGCAATGCCGGCTCAAACAGTTTGCAAATTCGTGAAGAGGTGAATCTACTTGCAAAAGAAGCGAACTTTGGCTGGCCTTTTCGCGAGGGGACAATCGACCGCCCGCAAGATATGGAGCGGCCTGACGAGATCCTGGGCACGCTTACAGATCCTATCCATGAATACCCCAAAGCAGAAGGCAATTGCGCTGTAATCGGTGGATATGTTTACCGGGGCAGCCAGCTACCTGAGTTGTACGGTAAATACATTTTCTCAGATTACTGCGGCAAGAAAGTTTGGGCGATGGATGTTGACAATGGACCTACTGCAGAGAAAGAAGAGCTGTTAACCATTGCACTCAACCCCTACACCTTTGGTGAAGATGCAAATGGTGAATTGTACGTGGGTGTAGAGGGATGGAATCCTGTGTATAAAATCAAAAAATCTGAAGGCGGGGTTGGTCCAGCTATACCTGCCATGCTTTCCGAGACAGGTGCCTTTGCAGATCTCGCCACGCTTACGCCGGCTGCCGGCGTGATCCCCTATGACATCATCGCCCCGCTGTGGTCTGATGGTGCAGAGAAATTCAGATGGATCGCGATACCGAATGATGGAACGCATGATACGTCTGCAGAACAAATCGTGTATAGCGAGGAGGAGGACTGGACGTTTCCACAAGGCACTGTACTGATCAAACATTTTGAGCTTGCACTGGATGAGTCAGTGCCGGCAGCAAGACGCCGATTGGAAACGCGTTTTCTGGTCCATGGGGAAGAAGGCGTTTATTATGGATTTACCTATCAATGGAATGAGGCCGGCACGGATGCGACCTTGATTGAAGACTCAGTTACTGAAGAGTTTACCATCAAGGAAGCCGGCGGTGGAACGCGACAGCAAACATGGTACTATCCGGGCCGGAGCGATTGTATGGTTTGCCATACCGCAGCGGCTGGATTTGTACTAGGCCCCAAGGCCCGGCAATTAAACGACGATCTTATGTACCCTGTAACAGGGCGTATAGGGAATCAGCTCGAAAGCCTGAATCATATCGGGGCCTTCAATCCTTCGATCAATATTAATGGGCTTTCCGGTATACTGACATCCAAAAACATCAACGATGTAAATGCGAAGCTTGAGGACAAGGCCCGGTCATATCTGGATGCAAATTGCGCAGGATGCCACCGGCCGGGTGGCGGCACGCGCTCGGCGATGGACTTGAGGTTAAATGTCGACATAGCGGCTGCCGGCGTCATCAATGGCGATGTTGTTGATGCGCTCGGTATCGACGGGGCAAAAGTCATTGTGCCCGGGCAACCCGATCAGTCGATCTTGTACCAACGTATCAGTCAGGTTGGCTCTAGTCAGGCCATGCCGCCATTGGCAAAGAATGAGTTAGATGAAGCGGCAGTCGCTATGATCAGGGATTGGATTCTTTCGCTAGGCGTTGGGACCGATGTTGAGTCGGATGATATCACTGTGCCCACTGAAATGGTGCTGCATGATAACTATCCCAATCCCTTTCAGTCTTCCACAACCATTGGTTATGAGTTGTCGCGGCAGGGCCATGTGAAAGTTGCTGTCTACGATGTGCAGGGCAGGGAAGTGCGCGTACTTGTAGATGGGTTTCAGCAAGCCGGCCGACAAACGGTTACCATGGATGCCGATAATCTACCGAGTGGTACCTATCTGTATCAGCTTGATTTTGAAGATTGGAGCACGACGAAGAAGATGTTGGTGGTTCGGTAGATTATTGGTATCCATGGCTGTTTATGTAAAAGAAAAGACTGGAAGCTAGGCAAGGGGTGTACCCGGAAGAATTTGCAAACCCGTTTGGTATGCTTCTTCCCGCATAGAAACCCTGCATCTGTTCGGCGGAAGTAAATGCACAGGATACCCCGCTATGGCACAGTCTTTTCTACTTCAAGGTTTATTCAAGCGCCCTTCGTTTTTAACAGGTAAGAACTGCAACGATTTATAAGAACCAGTCTACAACCTCATACATAGATCGTAGACTGGATATCGAGCAAGGACTAATGAAAACTGAAGCAGAGCTAACAAGCCTTCGAAATTGGACATTCATCAATCGATATTCTGCATTCGAGACTTTGCCCTCATGGACAAAGTTGAGCTAAATGGTGTCCTATCCTGCGTTGCGTGTACAATTTTTTAGAGACAGATTTCGTGCGGCATTTTATTCTGAGTACCCAGGCGCCCCCGATTACATATACATTTGCTACAAGTTTTCGATGGTTATCGATTTTTGTAGTTGTTTTCCTGCTCAATTTTCGAACGGCATCTGCGCAAGACAAAATAATTCTTGTTTGCGTAACAGATGCACGCAATGGAGCGAATCTTGGCAATGTTTCTGTCAACATCAATACAGGTCAGGAGACGTTTTCTGGCACAACCATCAGCAATGGATGCGTTTATCTCTCCGGACAAATACCCGTTGCCAATGAAGTTGACCACACGCCGGGGCCGGGTTTAGACGCAGGGGCACCGTTTCCGAATCCTGCCTCTGAAAACATCTCACTTCCAATACGCGCGAATCAGTCTGGCTCCGTTTCTCTTGATTTGTATGATGTCCACGGCCGGCAGATTTCTTCCAATCGCAGATTCATCGCCGGCGGGAGTACCCAGGAGTTTGATGTGGATGTCTCTCGTCTGGCAGATGGGGTTTACTTCTATCGGATGCGCGGTGCAGCTGGCCAGGTGACTGGGGAATTTATCAAAATGGCTTCCGCGCCGGCGTCAGCAACGACCGCTCCGCTTGCTGCATCCGGTGCGTCTTTGGCCGGGCACCTTTCTCAGCCCGTGAGTCGTGCAGATTCAGTGACTGTTGAAGTGACAAGAAACGGGTTTGTTACGTACTCAGAAAGGCGGGTGTTGAGTAACTTTGATCAACTCAACTATTCACTTTTTAAATCCACTGACAATAGAATACCTGTCATGGATATGTTTGGCGTAAAATACCTGGGTGTTTTTGAAGGGGGGCTGTACCCAGATCAAACAAATGAAATACCTGAAGCGCATTTCAACGCCGGCCTTTTGCGTGCTGCGTCCATCGAACCACTCGACATCGCAGGCAATCCTGATGCGAATGGTAAAATTGTCTTTACATCAATCGGCATGTCTACCACCTCCTCTATGTTTTGTGGTGTAGCAGATCCGGCTGAGCCGTGTAAAGAAGGCACCTTCATGCGAGTATTAAAGGAAGATGCTTCGATAAACACACAGCTCGAAGTGATAGATGGTGCAGATCCGGGTAAAACCACTGAGAAGTGGGAAGCGTCTGATTCAAAGACGTTTGATCGGGTCCTGGAAGAAGAACTTGAACCCATTGGTCTGAGCGAATTACAGATACAGGCTGCCTGGGTGAACCTGGCAAGTTCTGGGCCCACGTCCTCTTTGCCAAACGAGGACGCTGATGCATTTTTACTGGAGCAACAGTATGGCAATGTCATGCGTGCGCTCTCAGAGCGATATCCTAATTTAAAGCTCGTATTTTTTGCAAGCAGGGTATACGGTGGCTATGCAACATCCGAAATCAACCCAGAGCCTTATGCATACGAGAGCGGCCTTGCCGTTAAGTGGGCCATTGAGGCCCAGATCAAGCAGATGCATGATGAGGGAGCGCCGATAGATGCGGAGACCGGTAATCTTGACTATACAAGTGTAGCACCCTGGATGGCGTGGGGGCCTTATTTGTGGGCTGATGGCCCCAATCCTAGATCCGATGGCGTTATCTGGTTGCCCGAAGATCTGAAGGATGATGGCACACACCTCGCTAGAATCGGCATAGAAAAGACCACGCCGATATTCCTCAATTTCTTTAAGACATCGCGCTTAACGAGGTGCTGGTTTCTGGAGAACGGAGGAGCTTGCGAATAATCCGCAGGCGCTGGAAGTGAACCGGCAAATGTGTAGACTAAACCATCAGGAATTGAGTAGAATCTGAAAGAACAACACAAGCGCAATGATACCGAGCGCAACTTTAAGGATGTGCCGGTACGTTGTAACATCCATTTTCTGCCTGATTCTAATCCCGCCAATCAGCGCACCAAATACCAGGATTGAGATGCCGGCCAGCCATATCCATCCTTCCAAATTGATTGTACTACCTGTGTTCATAAACATCACCAGTTGAACAATCTTTCCCACCAGAAAACAGAGGTTCAAGCCTTGCACCGTTTCGTCTGTGCCGAACTGGTTTTCGAGAAAGTAAATAATGAGCAGTGGCCCCATCGCATTTGTAATGCCCCCGATGGTGCCGGCCACAAATCCAAAGGTTAGTGTAGCGAGGAAGGGATACGTCTGTATCCAGTCAAAACGTTTTGTTCTTATGCGGTCGAGTAAGAGATAAAATGCGATGGAAGCGACCAATACGATTTTTATCGGCCCTTGGGGTGCTATGAGAAGGATTTGGGTACCTATCGCAGATCCGAGGCCGGCGATGACTGCGAGCAGGGAAAATCGCTTGAGCAAATTGTATATGTCATACCCTTGCGTCAGGCACCGAATGTTGATGAGCATGGACGGGATGATGATAATGAAAACAGCTGCCTTAACATCCACAAGAACAGCAGCCAGTGCCGTAAATATCATCGGGAATCCCATGCCCAGTGATCCATGCACAAAAGAAGCCCCCAGAAGTACCAGGCATAGATACAGCCATTCCAGTCCTTCAATTGTGTCCAGGACGTCCATTTGAATACTCTTAACAGAGGAGGGTGTGGGAGAACTGAATATCGAACACCCAACAAGGAATGTTCAATTACGAAGTGTTGTTCAAACCCTTCGTAATTTCTTGTATAGGTTAATGCTGCACGGTGCCGGCAAGTTACAATTGGGAGGAGATACAAAAACACGTATTTTCATCAGCTCCTGTTAATATTAATACTCTGGCTGTATATATATCGTAGTCTTGCAAAATGGTCGATGAAAAGTACAAAGGGTACGATAAGTACGAACGAGGGAAGAAGGCTTTTTCGTACTCCTCGTACGCTCATACACTTTGTACCCTGAAAACCTGATACTTCATTTATTTCGCTGACAAACAACCAATCTTGCTATTGATGTCTCAAGATATCCTCGTTGTTGGTGCTGGTGTTTTTGGTTTAACTGCTGCGCTGGCGCTTCGCGAACGTGGGCATAGCGTATCCGTACTTGATCCAGGTCCCATCCCGCATCCATTGGCTGCTTCTACGGACATCAGTAAAGCGGTCCGGATGGAATACGGTGCGGATGAACAGTACATGGCCATGGCAGAACAGGCTATCGCCGGCTGGCATTTGTGGAACGAGATGTCTAACGATACGCTATATCACGAAGTGGGCGTCACGATGGTGTCCAGGTCTCAGATGGAACCGGGTGGGTTTGAACACGACAGTTACCATCTGTTGTTGAAAAGGGGACATTCTCCCGATCGACTGAATGCTGAAGCCATTTGTCGTCGTTTTCCTGCCTGGCATCCCGGTGCTTATGTGGATGGGTTTTTCCACGCAAAAGGAGGCTACGCGGAAAGTGGGCGGGTGATTGAATTCCTCTATCAACGTGCTTTGGAAAAAGACATTACCCTTGTAAAGGAGCCTGTTGTCTCGATTTGTGTAACCGAAGGGATTGTGCAGGGGGTGCAAGTTGCAAACGGTACGCGTTATCATGCTGGCTGCGTGTTAGTCGCAAGCGGTGCATGGACGCCGCTGCTGGTGCCGGCGCTTCAGTCGCAGATGAAAGCTACAGGGCATCCTGTGTTTCACTTAAAGCTTGTCAACAACGTTGAATTCTTTCCTCCAAACTTTTCTGTGTTTACTGCAGACATCGCACAGACTGGATGGTATGGCTTCCCTGTGCATCCGAGAACCGGTGTGCTCAAAATAGCCAATCACGGTGTTGGGCAGCATTTGCATCCAGCGGATGATCCGCGCGTGGTTTTTCCAGAAGATGAGGCTGAGTTGCGTAATTTTCTGGCGAACACCTTCCCCGCTATAAAACATGCAGCTGTTGTTTACACCCGTCGCTGTCTGTATGCAGATACGCGAGATGAACATTTTCTTATTGATGAGCATCCGGATGTCCTCGGCCTGTTTGTGAGCACAGGCGGCAGTGGGCACGGGTTTAAATTTGCCCCGGTGCTTGGTGGTTTGATTGCAGACAAGCTTGAGCGGAAAGAGAACAATTGGTTACCCAAATTTGCCTGGCGCTTTATGGAAAAGAATAACAAGGGAGAAGAAGCAGCCAGATTTCATGGAAAACCCAATAAAACGGAGAACTGATTGCCGAAAACTGATCACTTAAAAACAAGAAGTGCAGGGCGGAGGGGTTCCCCACTGCAATAGACCTCCGCCCTGATAAAAGAAGCGCGCAGGTCTTTTGACCTGCGTGTTATTTGTCGGAAAAGCAGGGGCAAAGTTACAGAGGGCATGAGAGAATGCCCTGGCTAAATGGCGAAACGTTGGGGGCTGTAGGTGAAGGGGATTGAAGGTGTGATACTTATGTGAACAGGCGCAATGAATCGACACGTACAGATTGTTTGTTGGGCGTAATCTCCATTGGCAGGACAATTACATTTAA
>JBGCEN010000047.1:0-22592 GCA_045106435.1 Rhodothermales bacterium | reverse complement strand
ATTTTGGATACGACTTTTTGAGCGCATAGCAGCGTTACGTGTGACACGAGGGCGCAGCCCGACTGATGCAAATAAAAAAGCGGATTCAAAAGCACCAAAAGATCACTCACTCAATGTGAAGATTAAATCTCAACAGTTTCTTAGCCTAAAGATAGTAAATAAGCACACTTACAAAAAAGGCTATCCGGCGCATAACCTTAGATCTTTTGTTAAACAGTGCGTTCCATTTTGGCGCAATCAACCCACCGCATCATCAAAACCACCACGTCTGAATAGCTACAGAGCAGAAACTGCAGCAGCAAAATCTAGAGCGGCACATTCCCGTGTTTTTTCTTCGGGTTCTGTGCTACCTTATTTTTCAACATACCGAGGCCTCTAATCAATTTCTTTCGCGTTTGGCTTGGCTCGATCACGTCGTCCACATATCCTTTGCCGGCGGCAATATATGGGTTTGCAAACTTCTCTCGATAGTCCTCAATGAACGCCGCCTCGGCGGCAACAGGGTCTTCTGCTTCAGCAATCTGTTTCCTGAAGATTATTTCTACTGCTCCTTTGGGGCCCATCACAGCGATTTCAGCGTGCGGCCACGCAAAATTGAGATCGCCACGGATATGCTTGGAGTTCATTACGTCATACGCACCGCCATAGGCTTTGCGCGTAATCACGGTAATCTTAGGGACGGTAGCCTCGCAAAATGCATAGAGCAGCTTGGCACCTTCCCGAATAATGCCCTGCCACTCCTGGTCTGTGCCAGGTAAAAAGCCGGGGACATCCTCAAAAATGACAAGGGGGATGTTAAACGCGTCACAAAACCGGACAAACCGAGCGCCCTTACGTGATGCGTCGATATTCAATACGCCGGCAAGTACGGCCGGCTGGTTGGCAACAATCCCAACTGATTGTCCGCCCAATCGGGCAAAACCTACGACCATATTGGTCGCATAATCTTCATGCACCCCGGTAAAACGCCCGTCATCCACAATCAACTTAATGACATCAAGTATGTCATAAGGCTTATTCGGATTTGCAGGGACGATATCATCGAGCGCTTTCTCTGCCCGATCAAAAGGGTCACTGGTAGGCTTCTCGGGTGGTAATTCTTCGCAGTTCTGAGGAAGATACTCCATCAGCTCTCGAATCCTGAGGAGGCAATCGGCATCATTTAGACATGCAAAGTGCGCCACACCGCTTTTAGATGCGTGTGTATTTGCGCCACCCAACTCCTCGCTCGTTACGTCTTCCTGGGTTACCGTCTTCACCACATTGGGTCCCGTTACAAACATGTAGCTCGTTTGCTGGACCATAAAAATAAAGTCGGTAATGGCCGGACTATACACCGCACCGCCGGCACAGGGGCCCATAACCGCAGAAATCTGAGGCACAACTCCAGAAGCCAGGGTGTTTTGCAAAAAGATATCAGCATATCCACCCAACGAGACCACGCCTTCCTGAATACGCGCACCGCCAGAATCATTTAATCCAATCACCGGCGCTCCGTTTTCAAGCGCCAGCTTCATGATTTTGACAATTTTCTCCGCGTTGGCGTGGCCTAATGACCCGCCAAATACAGTAAAGTCCTGACTGAACACATAAACCAGCCGACCATTGATCTCCCCATAACCGGTGACCACTCCGTCACCGAGCGGGCGGTTTTTATCAAGCCCGAAGTCTTTGATATCGTGCTGGACAAACATACCCAACTCTTCGAAGGAATCTTTGTCTAACAGGATTTCTATACGTTCACGCGCGGTGAGCTTTCCTTTCTCGTGCTGTTTTGCAATGCGGGCCTCTCCGCCTCCCAGACGCGCCTCCTGGCGTTTTTGCTCTAACTCGTCAAACCGATGGTCTGGCTCTGCCATACTGATAATTGGGGTTCTGAATGCAGTGAATTTAAAAGTAGCGGCTTAAAATACAGCCTGCTTGTCCACAACCAACGTCAAACATCAACCTGCTATACACAAAACACAAAGGCTGTGCAAGACGCTATGCGCTTTCGCTCAAAACTACAAATTCAAATGTGCGAACCCAAGAAACAGACAACAATATCCCGTCAATAACGCTATCTACTGAATATTTCAGTCCAGGCTTACCCCTGGCGATATTGCTCTTCGATACTTTCCGTAAACATGATGGCAGCCGGGCTATAGATGTTTACCTGGTTTTTCTTGAACACTTCGCCGGCAATAAGTTGAGAAGCCTCTTCCCAGCTATTCAGCTCGGTCAAACTGGTCAGCAGGTCTTCATATGCCTCATTCGATCCTGAGAACAGGTGCTCGACAAACATCTCTCTGTTGTTGGCTCCAAAACCACCCAGCACAGTGTGCTCAAGCGCTTCAAGAGGAGTCAGCGTTGGTTCAGGATCTACATGCTGGTATGGCTCTGCAGACGGAGGAACAGCATCTGGAAATACAGACGGCTTATCCTGAGCGCCATAAGGACTTGGCGGAGGATTGACGAACTGACTCCCATACGTGGCAGCCGGCTCTGGTTGCGACGCATAAGGATTGGGCTCCTTTTGCGGTGGCGCCGGCGCACGGTCTTCCATGCCTCCAGGAGGCACTGCGGTGTCCGGCACGGGATTAACTGGCTGGGGCGTGTCCTTTGCAACAGGCGCTTGCTCAGGTGCCGCAGGAGCATCGGGCTTCATGGTCGAAGAAATCGACTTGGCACCTGCCTTCTGAAAACGCATCCACAGCGGCACAGCATCTTCAGCTTCCTTTTTCTCTGCGGAAGCAGCAGGCGAAACAGCTTTTTCTTTATCCGTACCCGTTGATTTCTGAAAACGCTCCCAAAGCGGTTTTTGCGCGTCGTCCTCTTTAGGGACTGGCTTCTCCTCGACAGGAGGAGCCGGCGGTGCTTCTTCAGCCGGCAAATAAGACGGGGTCGATGCAGCTGCGGGCGCAGATACCGGATTGCTCGGCGGCATAGCCGTATTTGAAGGCATGCTTTGCACTGGAGGCGGAGTCGCCTGAAGTTCTTGCTCAAAAGGCCCTACCGAGCCATCAATAACACGGCGCAAGCCATTCTCGTCAATGGTAGCAATGCGATGTACTTCTTTCTCAACTTGCAGCCGGCCCTGAATTTCGTATGCTTCTTTGTCTCCAAAGAACATTGCCAGCATGTCAATCGGCACACCCTGATTCCTGGTCTCTGGAACCCGGCGCATCAAATCGAACAAAGGACGCAGCATGCGCATCCACTGATCAACCGAATAATTCGCCGTCATGTGGCGATCGACCTGCGTCAATAAAGACGAGAACCTTGTGCGATCAATTTCCTTGAGCTGTCTCTTTTTCAGAAAGGTCTCCACCGCTTCCCGCAAGTAAGGGTATGCAGCGAAATAACTTATTTCACGATAGATGACCGGAGCTGCCAATGGTCCATCTTCTTCCCTGAACACAAACTCAACGAGCGTGTGTGTAGGAAGGATCAGATGGGCGATTACAAGCTTCGTAGCGCGCTTCAGTGTACTTCTCCACTCCTCTGCAGGAATGTGAGAATACTGAGCCAACGCAGCTACAAAAGACTTATAAGCATGCTGAACGTCAGGATGCTCGTAATCGAACCAGGTAGATCGGACAGTTCTTAAGTGTTCTACTTCAACATCGAGCCGGTGCTGTAAAGTTTGCCCCAGGAAATGCGCCAAAAGCGGAGGCATTGGATCTTGCTCGATGTCATTGCGCGTGTACGATTTTTCTGTCGGAAACGCCTCAATGAGATACTCAAAAAGCGATTCAGACACTTCTCGCAACATATCGCTAGACATGTATACCAAAACGCTGAGATTTATTTTATGAACGAAGCAAAGAAATTATCGAATTGAATAGGCGGCTATGAGATGCAAACTTGCTATCACTGATAACCTTATTCAAGCATTGCAACTTGAAAGGACTGAGCCTTTAATCTACGATACCCTCTGCTTGTTCTCCTTATAGGCTTAAAAAAAACAATTCTTTGAAAGAAACTGCTAAAATAGTACAGTCTTCCATAAAAAAGACCAACATTACCCAATGGAATGAAGGCCAAAAATATAGAACAGCACCGTTGTTCATGGAAGCGGATTCATATGCACACTTAATCAGATTCTTATCTATCGCTAAATCTACAACTGGCGGACATGCAGATCATCTATCAAGACGGATGGTGCATTGACGGATACAGGCACAACCTGGCCGGCTTTCTTACATACACCAAACCCCGTGTCGGCCAAAGCGTCATTCCCAACGGCTACAATCTGCTGTAAAGCATGCAAGCTCTGCCCGCTGATCACAACATTGCGCACAGGATACGCCAACTCCCCCCGTTCAATTATATATCCATCATTAACAATCAATTCAAATGTACTGGCTCCATTACAATGATCAGCGACACCAGGAGCCCCTGGATGATGAATACCAGCGCTGGCTTGCTTTACGTACAATCCTCGTTGAACAGATGCAATAAGCACCTCGGGTACTTCATCTCCCGGCATGAGCAACAGATTTGTCATGCGAGGCAGTGGGAGTTCGGCATAGTGTGCCCGCCGGCCATTGCCTGTTAACGGCAACATCCGTTTGTGTGCGCAAAACCGATCTGTGAGCAAGTTTGCTATTCGCCCCTTTTCGACCAGCATCGTTTTATTGGCCGGCACCCCTTCATCATCCACCATACACCTCCCTTGCCGTCCTGCACGTGTGGCATCGTCATATACAGTCAGCATCTCTCCACCTATTACCTGCCCTATCGACAACGACGCCACATCTGCCTCCAGCAAGTGCCCTACAGTTTCGTGCAGCCACAACCCTGCCCATCCGCCGGCGAAGACCACAGGCACTTGACCTGCCTCGACTGCCCGCGCAATAGCTATACGCTTTGCCCGCTCCACAACCTCACGCACCAATGCTGCACCCGCATCAAACATCACCTCTCCGAAGCCACCGACGTAGCCCCTTGTTTCATACGCAATATCCGGCTGTAACGCATCTGGCTGTACCTCCATCCGAATCCCAAAACGACCCCGCACACCCCCTAGCGAATTACCCAGCGTGTTTGCCAACAGTGTTCGACGGGTTGCTTGCTTTAATGTGACCGCAGCGTGGGCGACTTCAGGATAGCAGGAATAGAGCGAGTCTATCATGGAAGCCAATACATGCTGCTGCTCTTGCAGCGATACGGATTCAACGGCATCTTGAGCCAGTTCATCCACCCACTTGATGCCCGATGAGAACTGATCAACGGCTATCCGCTCTATTGAATCATCGCTTGAAAAGCCGGCAGCCAGCCGATCCGCCGTAGCACGCCAGTTCGCAGGCTGCCATCCCGGGCTTGTTTCTACTTGATGTTTATCGTTATCAAACGCCCGCAGGGCCATGCCTGCAATTGTGCGTTCCGTTGTCCTGAAATGGGGTGAACCTGTACCGGGTTGCCTGAGACCCGCCCAAAGCGAGGCTTCCTTCGTTTCTTCCACAAAAAGATCGGCATATAGAGCACCGCTCTGAATTGCGGGCAATAGCAGCTTGCCGGCACAATCGGCTGCTTCTCCGGCACAAACCTTAAACGGTACTGGAAACGCTGCGTCAGTATCCATAGATCGAAAAATCTTCCCGACGCAAATAGAAATTCAGGACACAAGCCAGCATGGCTGTCTCTGTTAGCAACGCAGATCCACCATAAGAAAGAAAAGGCAAAGGGATACCAATAACAGGCAATATACCTGTTGTCATGCCGATGTTGAAGAAAATATGCGCCAGATAGAATCCTACCACGCCAATGGCAAAGGTATTACCAAAAGGATGTTTGATATGACTGCCCATGATGACCAATCGAATAAGCAAAATGGCAAACAGCACGAGCACAAGCATGGCCCCTGCAAAACCAAACTCCTCACCGATAACACTAAACACAAAGTCTGTTGTTTGCTCAGGTACGTACGCGCCTTGCGTTTGGGTACCTTGCAAGAATCCCTTCCCCCAAAGCCCTCCAGAACCGATGGCAGCTTTAGACTGAACCAGGTGAAATCCAACGGAATATCTGTACTCAGCCGCTTCCGGATTTGTAAATGATACGATGCGGGCGATATGGTGCGGCTTCAGCACATAGTTCAATGCAAACTTGACAACCACGATGGCGCCGATATTTGCAACAGAGCTCACAACCAGCAAAAGCACTCTGGATTTACGAAATACCAGATAGATAAGGAAAATAGTAGAAAATGCTATCGCCGCCGGCAAGTACACGATGGTGAGGTACGCCGTAAAAGCCGGCACAACCAGAACAAGCACTCGTGTGAGTGAGATACCATTCCAATACAACAGAATGGGTATAACAGACATAAAGATCAGCGCCGTGCCGGCATCATTCTGAAGTAGAATGAGCACTACAGGAGCCATGATCAACAGGGTTAGATACACCCCATAACTCAACTCATTTGTACCCGGACGCTTCGTCGCCAACAGCGCAGAAACGGCCATCAAAGTACCCAGCTTCGCAAATTCTGATACCTGAAACTGAAAACCACCAATACGCAGCCACGATTTCGCACCGTTGATCTCTTGCCCCCATACGAGCGCAAATAGCAGCAACAATAAAGAAAGCACGTAAAGTGGGTAGGCGATGTTTTGATAAAACCGCACAGGCAGCAATAAGGAAATAGCTATACCCACCGCGCAAATCCCTGCCCACAGAAATTGACGATTGTAGTTTTGTCGCACACTATCCAGCAAATACTCAGAAGCCGGACCATGCGTTGAACTGTAAAGTGCCACCAGTCCGATACCGACAAGCCCCATCCACAACAGGATGCTGATATAATCTAGATTCCTGTACCAGGTACGCATAGCTACAGGCTCTCACTTTTAAGCTCGTTCAACAAACGATTTATCAACCAACGCCGTCCGGGTGTATCGGCAATTTCTCCCGTGAGATATTGCTCAGCCATCAAGCTGGCAATTGGGCCGGCCTGTCGTCCACCAAACCCTCCATTTTCAACGATTACCCCAATGGCGATTTTGGGATTATCAAACGGAGCAAACATCACAAACAGGGAATGATCCTCACGATCTCCGGGTGCCTGGGCGGTCCCCGTTTTGCCGGCGCTTGCAACACCTGGAATCTGGAAATGCATGCCCCCACCCACTTCCATCAATTGACGCATACTTTCACGCACAATGGAGAAATACTCGGGTTTGATGTCCACATTTTTCGGGGCATCAACCCCGGGCACAAAAGTACTATCGACTTCCTGCTGAATAAGTGATCGCACTAAATGCGGCGTAGTCAGCTTACCTGAAGTACCCACTGCACCAATGTACCGGGCGAGTTGCATGGCAGTAACACCCATGTCTCCCTGCCCAATTCCCAGGTTCATGGAATACCCCACGGTCCAGCCTCTCGGATACGTCCTGTTGTAATATGCAGAGTCAGGAATCAAACCGGGCAACTGCTCTCCAACGTCCGAAGAAATCCGCAAACCAAACCCAAACATATTGGCGTACCGCTTGAATGTATTAACATCCATGCGGCGCATCAATTCAAAGAAATAGGTATTGCATGATTTTAGAATAGCGGTGCGTACGTCTGTATATCCATGTACTCCCAAACATCTGAAACGCCGGCCCTTTCCTATGGGATGCCCGCCACTGCAATACACTTTTTGATCCGGGGTGATGATTCCTTCCTGCAGGGCCATCAAAGCCATAAACGGCTTCCAGGTTGACCCTGGCGGCATCATGCTCATCGTCGCACGATTAAACATGGGCTTGCTTTGATGCGAGGTAAGCTCGTACCAATCTGACGAAGACATTGATCGCGCAAAAATCTCAGGGTTCAGATCGGGGACGCTCACCATCGCCAGGATCTCTCCATTATTAGGATCAATGGCAACCGCTGCACCCCGCTTGTTTACAAAAAGAGATTCTGCGAGTGCTTGCAGCTTACTATCAACGGTCAGATGTAAATCATAACCACTATGGGGTGGTATATTGGCTTCTCCATTCAGATAATTGCCTACTTCCATCCCGTGCACATTCACCATGCGGAGTTCGCTGCCATAAGAACCGCGCATATAATCCTCGTAACTCCGCTCCAGGCCCGATTTACCTACCAGGTCTCCCTGTCGATACCCTTGCTCCTGCATTTTATCGAGCTGAGAGGATGAAATCTCACGGGTGTACCCCAGAATGTGCGTGGCATGCGCGTCGGTTACGTACCGGCGTTTTTGCTCTTCCTCATAAGAAACCCCGGGCAGCGAATAAAAATTCTCCTGGAGCCGGCTAAAGATATAGAACGGCACTTCTGGAAATGAACGGCTCGGCCTGAAAGAACTCCATTTCTTTGCTTCAGCCAGCTTTTGCACAACCAGCGAATCCGGTACTTCCAATAGTTCAGCAAGCAACGGGATTTTGCTCTCATCAAAATAGCGAGGCGTCAGCGTAACCGTATAGGTAAATTCATTATCCACCATGAGCCGGTCATTACGGTCGTAAATAGCACCCCGCGCCGGCGTAACCCTTTTCTCACGAACGGCCATGCTACGCGTCTCTCCCGAGTAGGCTCTTTCATCAATAAGCTGCAACTGACCAAGCCGCACGCCAAGCACACCCAACCCAAGCAGGATGATGCTTATCATGACGCGCACTTTAGTCCTGTAATCTTCCATAGAATTACAATAAACCTTCGGTAAGAAATAAAATTAGTCTAAGTTGTTCGTTATGCTATCTGGGGGGTGACAGAGTAATTAGTGGTTGGTTTTTAGTGAGTCGTGCCCTTTTTCTTTGTCTAACCACTAAAAACCAACCACTAATTACTCCATATCAATACACCCATCTAACAAGCCATTATCTAGAGTACCGATGCTTTTAAAAAAGGTGCCTTTCTTTTTGCATTACGCTTTAAAAGCTGTATGCTTTATTTGACAACAGCATTTTTTTCGTCGAATGAACAAGTCGCCTGTTGCTTCAGGTTTTGGCTCAGTCCATACAACAAGCTGGCTTTTTGCTCACCCGGAGATGAATTTGGTAAAATAGCCGATCCCCGGTACATTTTTTGCAGACACCAACCCGTTCGCCCAGGAAAAATCTGCAACCTCCTTACGCATTAAATGTATCTAATTTGTAATAGTATTAATGTAGCATCGACAAAGGCATTGTAACAAAATATCGGCTGCACAACTAATTTTAAAACCCAACCTTGTGGAGCCTGAATTTCAGGGAGGGTAGTTGTCGATGCAACGTGAGGTTTATTAACAGTACACATTTAGACAAATAGACAGGAGGCCAACCGTGTTTCGCCGGGAGAAGCACGTAACTACCCCTTGTCACTTTGAACCCAGAGAATATGCATAGGATTGTTCGTTATGCTGCGCTGGCCTTGATAATTGCCTGCTTCACGATTCCCGCCGGCACTGTTCAAGCCCAGTATTTCGGAAGAAATAAAGTTCAGTACGACAAATTTAAGTTCAAATCTTTTGAGACTGAGCATTTCGAAATCTTTTTCTATGATGAGACGGAAGAAACGATTAGAGATGTAGCCGCGATGGCTGAGCGCTGGTATCAGCGTCACTCTCGCACGTTCTTGCGCGAATTCCACGAAAAGAAGCCGCTTATTTTCTATGCGAATGATGCTGACTTCCATCAAACCAATGCAGTCAGTGGTTCTTTGGGCGAAGGCACAGGCGGTGTCACGGAATCCCTAAAAGAACGCGTGGTTATGCCTTTAACAGGCATATACGCTGAAACAGACCACGTCCTGGGCCATGAGCTTGTGCATTCCTTCCAGTACGACATTGGCTTGTCAACAACGGACAGCACGCGGTTTGCGCTGGGCCTATTTCCTCTCTGGGTTATAGAAGGCACAGCCGAATACTTATCTGTTGGACGCGAAGACTCTCACACGGCGATGTGGCTGCGCGACGCGGCGATGAACGATGATCTGCCTACTGCCGAGCAACTTACCAAAGAACCACATAAGTATTTCCCATACCGGTATGGACAGGCATATATGGCCTACATCGGTGGAAAATATGGCGACGCTGCTGTAACCAACCTGTTCAAACTGGGCGGCCGCGCCGGCCTCGACTCTGCTTTTGTCTATGCACTGGGTATCACGGCAGACTCCCTTTCAAAGGAGTGGATTTCTGCGGTAAAAGAAACGTATCTCCCGCTTACTACCAACAGAACTGAACCTACAGATGCTGGCCGACTGGTCATCTCTGAAGATCTTGATGGCGGCAAAATCAACCTTGCGCCAACAACAAGCCCGGATGGCCGCTACGTCGCATTCATTTCAGAGCGCGACATCTTCAGCATCAATCTTTTTATTGCAGATGCCGAAACAGGTGAAGTAATTCAGCGACTAAAAAACGGGCCGTTTGATTCTCACTTCGATAATATCCGCTTTATCAGCTCCGCCGGCTCCTGGTCTCCGGATGGAAAGAAATTTGCCTTCGTTGTGTTCTCTGAAGGAGACAATGAGATCCAGATTCTGGATATCGACTCCGGCAAAGTAGAACGACGCATCACCGTTGCAGATGTAGGTGCCATGCACCACGTTGCATGGTCTCCAGACAATCAGTCTCTGGCCTTCTCAGGTATCCAGGGCGGCATCAGTAATCTTTTCCTGCTTAACCTGGAAACGAACTCTGTACGTCAGCTCACTGATGATCGGTATGCAGACTTGCAGCCAACGTGGTCACCCGATGGTGAGACGATTGCCTTTGTGACAGACCGGGGACCTGACGGCACTGATTTCGAGACCCTGTATTATGGCAAGATGCGCCTGGCGCTTATCAATCTGGAATCAGAAGACATTCAAGTTGTGCGGCCTTTTGAAGGCGCCATGCACCACAATCCGCAATTTTCGCCGGATGGCAGAGATTTATTTTTCATTTCGGACCAGGATGGATTCAAAGACATCTATCGTCATGAATTGAATTCCACAGAAACGTTCAGGATTACCAATCTGAAAACGGGTATTAGCGGCATTACAGCGCTCTCGCCGGCTATGACAGTAGCCATGCAAAGCGGTCGTATGATGTTTACCGTTTTTAATGATGGGAGCTACCCAATCTATTCCCTCGAAGCTGACGAACTCGAAGGAGAATCCATGACCCAGTTGCTGGTTGATGGAGAAACTACGGGAGAAGATGCTGAAACGCTTTATGCCGACGCCAGCATCTTGCCACCGCAGCGCAATGCGGATGAAGGCCTTGTCGGCAGCTACTTGAGCGACCCGCTTACAGGCCTGCCAGACAGCCCGGACTACGACATCAAAGATTACGGTGCTAGACTCCGTCTTGACTATGTCGCTCCGCCTTCCGTAGGTGTTTCTGTTGGTGGCCCATTTGGCGGCGGCGCCTATGGCGGCGTAGGGTTCTTTTTTAGCGATATGCTAGGCAATCATAACCTTGCTGTTATCGCACAGGCCAACGGCACACTCAAAGATATTGGGGGGCAAGTCTCCTACCTGAATCAGAAAAACCGCTTCAACTATGGCGGCGCAGTGGGCCACATCCCTATTCTCTACGGCTATCTAACCCAGGGTATTGAGCCCATCTTCGATGAAAACGGAGAGATAACCGGCGCGCTGCCAACGTATGATCAGGTATTCAGACGCATATATATTGACCAGTTAGACTTAATGGGTTCTTATCCCTTGTCTTCAACTCGCCGGCTGGAACTCAGCGGTGGATTTGCACGATATGCAGAAGACATTGAGATCCGTAGATATGTTCAAACATTTGGCGGACTAACCCAGGGCGAACGGATTAATCGCGATGATCTGGAAGCTGATCCTTTTTACTTCTTCCAGGCCGGGGTATCCTTTGTGGGTGACAATTCATCCTTCGGATTTACCTCTCCCGTTCGTGGCGGACGCTTTCGCTTGCAAGTCTCGCCATATGTAGGCTCTGCAGACTATGTTCGCGTACTTGGTGATTATCGCAGATATTTTCTGGCAAAACCCGTGACGTTTGCAATTCGCGGCCTTCATGTCGGGAATTATGGCGCGCCGGAAGGACTGAACACAACCAATTCAAACAGCTTTGATTCCAATATCTTCACCCGCCAGTATCTGGGTTATCCAAACTATCTGGGCTTTGTTCGTGGTTACAGCTTCAACTCATTTGATCCTGAAGAATGTACGCCATCGCTTACAGGGTCTTGCGTTGAAAGTAGCCGGCTCATAGGTACAAGGATTGCCCTGACCAGCGCAGAAGTCAGGGTACCGCTATTTGGCGCAAGTGGATTTGGATTGATCAACTTCCCGTACCTGCCAACAGAAATCAGCCTCTTCTTCGATGCTGGCCTCGCCTGGAATGAAGGAGAAGACTTCTTCAGCCTCCTCAAATTTGACAGAGATGGTCTAAGAGAAGAAGCGGTCACCTTCTCGGATGGCACAACAGGCACTAGCGTCATTGCAGAACGAATTCCTGTGTTCAGTACCGGTGTGGCTACTCGATTTAATCTGTTTGGCTATACCGTACTTGAATTATTCTACGCCTACCCATTCCAGCGCCCAGACAAAGGTGCTCATATAGGATTTCAGCTGATCCCGGGCTGGTAAGCTCTTTCAAACCTGAAAACTTCCTTTTTATTTCTTTCCCGAAACCCTCGTGTAATTACGCACGAGGGTTTTTTCGTGGAGACTTTATCAGAGAATTCTCCTTCCCGATTGACAAGTCCACCCCCTTCTATTATTCTCTGTGTAATTTCAGTTCTCATTATCTTATTGATTTCCTGAATATTAAAAGTCTGAGCATCAAACATAAGCGCCGAATCACGCGTTACCTCACTCCGCACAAGCATTAAACTTTTGCACACCGTGATTATTTCAGTTGCTGCCCTGTTAGCCCAGGACCCGTTTTCTGTTCAAAAGTAAATATTCTATCGATCTGTCACTTTTCAGACATTACCAGTAGATGTACGCCTTTTTTCGGCCCTTATTATTTCGTATAGACCCGGAGCGTGCGCACAATATCACATTGAACGCAGCACGACTTGTACAAGGAATCTCTCCGTCTCTTGTACAACCTATGTTCTCTTTTGAGAGTCCCATGCTTAGGCAAACCATATGGGGCAAGACCTTTGAAAACCCCGTCGGACTTGCAGCCGGCGCGGATAAAAACGGCGTGTTGGTACGGTTCTGGTCGAAAGTCGGTTTTGGCTTTTGCGAGATCGGCTCAGTGAGCGCACGTGCAGCAACCGGAAATGCAAAGCCGCGAGCGTTCAGGTTACCTGCAGATCGCGCATTGATCAACCGGATGGGGCTGAACAATGATGGTGCGGAGGAAATAAGCCGGCGATTAAAAAAACTGTCCATCGATCAGCTTCCCCCCCTCGCCATAAATATTGCAAAAACACACGATCCCTCGATTATCGGTAAAGGTGCCCTGTTAGATTTCAGGCACACATTCAGACTGATGGCCCCCACGGCCAGCTATATTGTCCTGAATATTTCATGCCCCAATACGGCAGAAGGAAAAACGTTTGAAGAGCCGGCCTCTCTCGAAGCATTGCTGCAGGCGATCTTTGCTGATCGCGAGGATCTGGGCCTCAAAGTACCCATATTGATCAAACTGTCTCCTACGTTTTCACAATATGTAGTCTTCGATAGCGCCATTGAAGAAACGGTCTCCATTGCATTGAAATATGGCGTAGAGGGGCTTATAGCCACCAACACAGCGCCTGACCGGGAGAACCTGAAAACCTCCGAAGACGTAATTCAGCGTATAGGAAAAGGCGGACTAAGTGGAGCACCTCTTACCCACAGAACTACGCGGCTCATTAAATATCTCCACGAAAAAACAGAGGGCAATATTCCTATTATTGCCGTCGGCGGAATTGATTCAGCAGAAACAGCGTATGCCAATATTCGAGCCGGCGCTTCTCTCGTTCAATTGTATACAGGCATGGTCTATCGTGGCCCTGGTGTTGTGAAAAAAATAAAGAAAGGACTGGTCCGACTATTACGTCAAGATGGATTTGAGTCGATAGAACAAGCTATAGGGGTCGAAAGCAAGCTACCACCCAACCCCATTTCAGAACAAGTGCTGGAATCAATGGCTGCCTAAGCATCTCGCGTTGCTGCAAAACAATGCCAGAACCATTGCTCATTGATAGGGCATCAACGGTAAATGAACACCTTCGACCATGCATGAAAACTGTCCTCTTCAAAGAGCGTTAAAAGGCATACTTAAACCAGGAAAATTGTTCTTTACTGATAATTGCCATTCGGCCACCAAGCTGTTACCTTAACCCAGGTTGAGCTAATAGACGCCATCTTAACGGGGCTTTATCCGGACAGAAAAGGCGAAAGTCAGTTTTAAAGACTGGCGAGGACGATGCTTAAAACACTTCGCGATTGGACATTCCTTGATCAATGTTCGATATTCGAGACTTTGTCCTAGTGGACAAAGTCGAGCTCAAGGCAGTATACCACCATTTAACTACGGCAGATACTAATTCCGCGTGCTATGTCAATACTAGTTGATTTTGAGACCCTTCCGCAGTTATTTCGCCGCGTTGCTACCCACTACCAGGGCCAGGGCCGGGCAGCATTAGGATATAAAGAGAAAAAAACGAAGCAATGGAAGGATATTTCCTGGGAGTCATTTCAGGAAGAAGTTCATGGTATCGCAGGGTATTTGCACAAAAAGGGTGTAAGAGCAGGAGATCGTGTAGCCATTTTGTCTGAAAACAGACCAGAATGGGCCTTTACCGATCAAGGCACACACCATATCGGTGGTGTAAATGTATCGCTTTATACGTCGCTACCGACATCGCAAGTTGAATACATTCTGAAAGATTCAGGCGCGAAGATATTTGTCGTCTCCTCAGGCATTCAGCTACGCAAAGCCGAAGAGATTTTTGATAACTGCCCCGAACTCGTTGAAATTATTACGATGAGCGAGTTGCGCGGTGAACATCCTGAGTATGTCCGAACCTGGGATGAGATCTTGCCTGAAGGCAAGGCCTACTGGCAAGAAAACGAATCTACGCTTTTTCCTCTGGCAGAAGAAGTTAAATCAGATGATCTTTGTGCGTTGATCTACACAAGCGGTACAACGGGCAATCCCAAAGGAGTCATGCTTACGCATGAAAATCTCTGTTCAAATGCAAAATCTGCGCTTAAGGTTGTCCCTTTTGGTCCGGATGATCACCATCTTTCGTTCTTACCCCTGTGTCATTCTTTTGAGAGAACTGCTGGCTACACAGCCATCATGGCCTGTGGGGCAAAAATCACGTATGCAGAAAGTATCGATGCCGTAAGCAAGAACCTGGGTGAAGTGAGTCCCACTGTAATGATCTCCGTACCTCGGCTCTTCGAGAAGATGTACAATCTCATTGCAAAATCGGTAGAAGAAGGATCTTCGCTCAAGAAAAAGATATTCTCCTGGTCGATTGATACAGGCCAGAAAGCCGCCACCACACTAGTGAAGCGTGGCAAGATCGGACCGTATCTAAAAATGAAGCAAGCACTCAGTCATAAATTGGTGTTTGCCAAACTGCATGAAAAACTGGGTGGCAACCTCAGGTTTGCAGTGTCAGGGGGTGCAGCACTGCCCAAAGCCATAGGTGAGTTTTTCCAGGCCGCCGGCGTTACCATCATCGAAGGATACGGACTCACAGAAACATCGCCGGCCATCACGCTGAATCCAATTACACAACCAAATTTTGGTACAGTAGGTCATGTATTACCCGGTTTAACCGTGGGCATACAGCGATTGAGTGACAAAGAAGTCATTGGCCGGCTAACAGGAGAAGACTATCCTTCCAATCTTACAACCGAGCCAGGTGAGATCGTAGCACAGGGCCCTAATATCATGAAGGGGTACTGGAATAACGATTCGGCGACCAAAGAGGCCATAGACGAAGAAGGCTGGTATCACACTGGAGATGTTGGCCGTTTTACCAATGGATATCTCCAAATCACAGATCGTATCAAGCATATGATCGTGTCGAAGGGCGGTAAGAACATTTACCCCGGCCCCATTGAAGAACAGTTTGCCACAATTGGCCTGATCGATCAGATAATGATCATCGGAGAAGGTCGGGAATACCTTACGGCACTGGTTGTACCTAATATGGACATGCTCATCCTGCACGCAAAAGAGCATAAAGTTGAGTATTCAAAACCATCTGAGCTGATTGAAAACGAGGCTATTTTGAAACTCTACACCAAAGAGTTCAAAACGTATTCAAGAAAAGCCGCTGCCCATGAAAAAATCCGGGCCTCCAGACTAATCAAAGAACCCTTCACGGTAGAAAATGGCATGATGACTCCAACGCTCAAGTTAAAGCGTAAAGTCATTGAAAAGGAGTACGCTGATACGATTGAAGATATGTATGGGATGTACGGCTGATCATACTAAGAAACTGTTGAGATTAAATCTTCACATTGAGTGAGCGATCTTTTGGTGCTTTTGAATCACCCTTGGTACTGAATCACCTTTCACGCGTGATCGATAGCGCCTGCTGCAATCCTGCCATAGATCATAGACAGGTTCTTATCCAGACTGTATATCCAGGCAACACTTCCCCAACAATCCAAACTTTTGCCTTTTAACTTTCAGTCCTTCACCCACTCCAGCACTTCCGGATTCACCAGCGGCTGATTTTCGTCCCATTCAGCTTTATATCGTAACCCAGCCTTCTTTGAAAGACTCGCATCATATTGCGGATTCACCAGCGCCGGCTTTGCATGTACAGCACGCTGCCAATCGGCCAATTTTTCAGCCATAACACGCGTTCTCTCTGCTTCCTCTGCTGATACATCGGTGGTTTCTCCCGGATCATCAACCAGATTAAAAAGCTCGAAGTGTCCGTCTTCAAAAAACGCCATCAACTTCCAATCCTCTACCCTGATGGCTGCAGTTGGCGTTGCGCCGGCGTTGGAGTAATGCGGGTAATGCCAGTAAATAGCATCCCGCGACCAGCCCTCATTTCCCTCCAGTAAAGGCACCAGACTCAACCCATCACTTTCATGGCCGGCGATGTCTTTTGCACCTGCGATTTCAAGGATCGTTGGATAAAAGTCAACACTGGTTACAGGCACTGTCGTCTGTGTCGCCGCGCCTACTTTCCCGGGCCATCTAACAATCAACGGTTCTCTGATGCCTCCTTCCCACAAAAAGCCTTTTCCACTTCTGAAAGGGCCATTAAAAGCACGTGATCGCACACCTCCATTATCTGAAAAGAAAATGACCACCGTCTGCTCAGCCAATTGCAGCTGATCTAATTGAGCAAGAATGCGGCCTACGGACTGATCCACACCTTCCACCATTGCTGCATACGTCGCATTATTACGGCCACTCTCATCAATCACGCCTGCATAGCCATCGATTAAATCCTGTTTCGCCTCGATCGGACTATGAATCGCGTAATAGGGCAGATACAGGAAAAACGGTTGGTCCTTGTTGTCATCAATGAACGACATTGCCTCTTCGGTCAGTCGGTCCGTGAGGTAATCGCCCTCTTTTGCATCAGGCACATCGACGTATGCATGCGGGGCAAACATGCGCTCGTGTGCATTCCAGTGTCCGCCGGCAAAGGCCACATCAAATCCTCTTGCTTCTGGCGCATAGCGCCCGCCTCCCAGGTGCCACTTGCCGATGCTCGCAGTTGCATAGCCGGCGGCTTTCAAAGGCTCAGCAATAATGGTTTCATCGAGGGGCAACCCCTTGGGCAAAGCCGGCTGCTTCAGTTTGGCGTAGGGCAATACATTGCCCGGCAAATACTGGGTAATCCCCGTTCGTGCCGGCCATTTCCCTGTGAGGATACTGGCCCGTGTGGGCGAACAATTTGGCGCAGCGGCATAAGCATCGGTGAACAACATGCCGGCTGCCGCCAATTGATCGAGGTTTGGTGTTTTATGATAGGTATTCCCGTAGGGGCCGATATCCGCGTACCCCATATCATCAACCAGAAAGAAGACGATGTTGTACGCCGGCTGATCTTTTTCCACCACCGACTGACAAGAGGCTGTACCAAACACAAGCAAAGCCAGGCATCCCACTACCAGCTGTAACCGTGGAGCCCCAGTTATTTCAAGATGTTTTTTCACGCTGTTTTTCACGATCAAAAGGCTGCCGCATTACACCAAAGGAAACAAGGAGACCCTTCGAATTTGGATATTCCTTGTTCGGTGTTCGATATTCAAGACATTGTCCAACAGACCACATTATCCAAAAGACCACGTCGAGTAAATGAAATCAATCATTCACTTCATTCGACATAGAAGGTGGCCTCGCATCAGAAGCACTGCCCCAATCGCGGTTCGGCTCGGGGCCCATTTCGAGAGCGAGGGTCCCACCGGATACCAGCGTATCATGCAAGAACCAGGTTGTATTTAAGGCCTCGCCATTCAGGTACGCAGACTGAATGTACCTGTTTTCATTTGAGCTATTCGGTGCTGTAATCACAAAGGATTCAGCTGGATAGTACTCCTGATTCAGATGAATTTTGATTTCTGTAAAAATGGGACTGCTCAACTCATAAACAGGGGCGATTGCCGCACCGCCGCGCATAGAAAACAAGCCCATTTTCATTAACACAGCAAGCGACCCCATCAAACCCTGGTCTTCATCGCCGCTGTAACCCTTTTGCGGAGATACGCCACCGTACACTTCATTAAGCACCTCACGCGCCCAGTACTGGGTGAGCCAGGGCGCGCCGGCATAGTTAAACAAATAGGCCGTTTGCATGCTCGGCTGATTGCCATAATTGATGTAAGGAATTTCCTCTTCGACAGTTTCGGTTCGGTCTCCGTGTGCAGAGGACTTAAAGCCATAGTTACTGGCAATTTTAAACGATCTATTGAGCTTTTTGACGAATGGATCATCCCCCCCCATCAGATCGATGAGCCCGGCTACATCATGCGGTACAAACCAGGTAGATTGCACAGCATTCGCTTCGACCCAGCCGTTGTCATATATCAGACTGTCGAAAGGCTCAGCCCAGGATCCATCATGCCGGCGAATTCTCATCCATCCAGTGGACTCGTCGTACAAGTTTTTATAATGCTCGGCACGTTCTCTAAATAAGTTGGCGTCGTCATCTTTATTGAGTGCTTTTGCCATCTCCGCCATCGTCCAGTCCTGATAAGCATATTCAAGCGTCTGGCCGGCGCCGTCTTGATGGAAGCCGTAATTCTCTTCATATAGTGGATACGGGATGTATCCCTTCTCTATATAATGCTCGATGCCTCCCCCAAGAAAAGTATCATGCTCATAACCTACTTTACCCATGATACCACCCGGAAAGTGGTTTTTGCGCATGCCTTCATAAGCCAAATCAACATCAAAATCCCTGATGCCCTTCATGTAGGCACTCACAATGAACGGTGTTGAAGAAGCCCCTGTCATCACATAAGTATAATTCCCCCCGGAAGGTCCACGCGGGATGAGCCCGCCGTCTTGATACATCATCAGCATAGACTGTACAAACTCAGATGTAATCTCAGGATAGACCAAATGCCACAACGTATTCAGGGTCCACTGTGCGCCCCAGAACGAATCTGAATTGTAATGATTAAACCGTGGTTTACCTTCCGGAGTGAGCGGTATCTGACCGATACGCTTTTCATCTCCTGTCTTATCCAGATACTTTCCATCCACGTCACTGATAATCCGCCGGCCTTGCAGGGCATGCCACAGGTCTGTGTAAAACCGAACCCGTTCTTCTTCCGTCCCTCCTTGCACTTCGATTCTGCCCAGCATTTCGTCCCATTCTTCTCGCGACTCATCAACAATCTGGTCAAAATCCCAATGCAGCAACTCCGCATCCAGGTTTTTGCGGGCCTGCGCGGCGCTCACGTAAGAGATGCCCACTTTCATCAGGCGTTGCTCCTGATCAGCTGTTGAAAAAGAAACATAGGCGCGCATGCTGTCGGCTTCGAATGTATCCTCCACAACCTTTTCTTCATCCTCTACCCAGGCCGTCAGGGTATCAAAAGGTTTATCAAATGCAATGGCATAGTATACCTCAACCGGCTTGGGACGCCGAATTGTAGGCTCCATAACTGCGTACCCAGACAGTTCTGTATCGCTTTCTTTTTTAATAAACCCACCCTCGGTGGCACTGGGACCTAGTTCAGCAGAAAAGTCGATGACCACATGGCTTTCTTCTGAATCAGGAAACGTGTAGCGATGAAAACCCACCCTTTTGGTAGAAGTAAGCTCTGCTGTTATACCATAGCGTTCAAGCTCAACCTTGTGATAGCCGGCCTTGACAACCTCAGTATCATGGTCAAATTTCGATTTAAAGTCTTCCGGTCCCATGCGACCGTTGTACGGACCGGTAAGCGGCATAACAGGAATACCCGAAAGCTGCCAGGCATGAATGTGGCTAAAGACCCGAATGGTATCTGTATTATATCGATACCCTGACCCCCACGCACCGCCAAGTAAGTTGTCTGGACTCAGATTCACCATACCAAACGGACGCGTAGCGGAATTAAAAAAGAACCACCTTGAATTCGCGGCATCTACAAGCGGTGCAACAAGGTCCACCGGCGCAACTCCCTCTGACAATCTTTTTTCATCTGAGTTATTGATCAGGCATCCTTGAACGAACAGCAAACCAGCAAACAACGTGGCCGTAAATATCAGATTTGATCGCTTCACTTGTTTTAGTATCCTACTAATTGTTCTACAAAATCAGGTACTGTAGTATATTGAAATACAAACAACTTACCCACCCGTACTTATCGAATAGCAATAGAATATGGGGGAAGGTTTAGGGTTTAAGGTTCTTGCATGTAAAAAATGTTAGTATTACACAATGAATATCTGGAGTGGTATTTTTTAGTTTTACCGTTGAAGTGTCGGGCACAAAATGATAGGGGGGGAAAGGGAGACGTGAAGAAAGGGGGATGATAATGTTTATCTTACCTTCTTTCCGGCAAGTTCTCACACAACCTGATGCACTGTGAGAGAATCAATATCCCACCAATACCAGCAAAATCCTATTTGATGCAGCGACCATTTCCCTCCATACTCATCTTAATCCTTGTCACCCTGCTGGTCGGTGGATGTCTTAACTCTGCAACGCAGCCGTTCCGGTGGAATTGGGATCATACACTTCTTCAAGCAGATTCTGTTGTGACTGCGGCTATTCGTGCAGAAGAATTGGCCGGCGCCGTCTTGATGGTGAGCGTTCAAGGAGAAATCAAGCTTCTGAACGCGTATGGATTTGCGCGGCAATTTGCCTATGGGGGCGCTTCTCTGCCAAAACCTACCCCAATGACGCCCAATCACGTCTTTGACCTGGCTTCGCTGACCAAAGTCTTTGCCACAACATTCGGCGCGATGTTACTGGTTGACCAGGAAAAAATCGCACTTGATGATCCAGTCAACATGTATTTGCCGGCGTTTTCCAGCCCGAGTAAAGATAGCATCACTGTGCGACACCTTCTGTCTCACACCGCCGGCCTTTCTCCCTGGAAGCCAACCTATTATCACGCTGAAAACAAGCAAGAAACACTGGATTATATCAGTGAACTTGAACTCGCCTATCCTGTAGGCCAAGCCCGACACTATAGCGATCTTGGCTTTATGTTGATGGGCTACATTATAGAAAACATATCTGGAAGCTCACTAGACGCGTTTTCACACGAAAACCTGTACAACCCTCTGGGGCTTACACAAACAGGTTTCAACCCAGATGCAAACCTCCCGCTGGTTGCAACATCCCACGGCAATCCGTTTGAAAAGCGCATGGTCGCTGACGACAATTTTGGTTATGAGTGTGATGAAGACCCCGAATCGTTCACGGCCTGGCGAACACGGGTGCTGCTTGGTGAGGTCAACGACGGGAACGCATATCATGCACATGGCGGCATTGCCGGCCATGCAGGTTTGTTTTCTAATGCCGCTGAATTGCAGATCCTCCTTGAACTGCTCCTTAACAACGGGACGTATCGAGACAAGGAGTTGATCAAACCGGAAGTTATTCAGACTTTCCTGACACCAAACAATACGGACAACGGGCTCGGCTGGGCCATGGCTTCCAATGTGTTGCTGGTTGACGACCTCCCCCCGGGCACTTTCGGGCATACCGGCTTCACGGGCACCTATGCGATTGCAGTGCCAGCACATGAGCTAAGCATTGTGCTGCTCACAAATCGGCAACATGCCGGCGTGGGAGAAGACGGGCGATATCCTTCGATAAACGATTTGCGCAGATCTGTAGTAACTACAGTGCTTGGTGCATTTAATTCGCAGCTTGACAGGCAGAGTAATGAGTGATGCGAATCAAGTGTTGAAATACTGTTTTCTATTGCGATTCAGCTTTTACCCTTTTCTATTCACTAAAAACCAACCACGAATCACTCAATTTAAGTTAGGCAATAATCTCTCGAATCACGTGGCCATGCACATCTGTCAGACGCCGATCGGTCCCGTTGTGCAACACGCTTAGCTTTTCATGGTCAATGCCCAGCAGGTGCAAGATGGTTGCATGTAAATCATAGCAATAGGTGATGCCATCAACTGCTTTATAGGACCACTCGTCGCTCGCGCCGTGGGTCACGCCCCCTTTTATCCCACCGCCGGCTACCCAATTGGTAAAGGTGAATGGATTATGATCGCGCCCCCGGCTTCCCTGACTACAGGGCATGCG
>JBGCEN010000046.1:0-6256 GCA_045106435.1 Rhodothermales bacterium | reverse complement strand
GTCCTTTGCTAATGCCTAGCACTTCGTGCGTGCTGCTATGGTAATGATCGCGTGACATAACGGTATCTCGCCAATTGTTCGTCCAGCCATGTTGCTGAAACAACACTTCTAAATATTGGGCCGGATCATCAGACAACACGTCGAGGCTTAACGCATAGATCAGTACGGGCAAATGACTATTAGGTGTTACGCCATCATCATCAAGAAAAAGTTGTCTGGGTGTTAGTTTTTCCATGTATGAACCTAAATAGAATATTGGCTATCAATTACCGGACACAAACTTTTTATTAACAATTACTTACATCAAATACAATCAAATTGTTATTTCAATCCGATTCCCCTCTGGATCGAGCACGACACTTTCATAATATCCGTCGCCAGTTGTCCTTGGGCCGTCTAAAACACGGTAACCTGCTTCTTTAAGCCGGCTGGTCAGCGCATCAACATTTTCTGCTGATCCCGTGGAAAAAGCAAAGTGAATAAGGCCCATAAACTGGGCTTCGATATCATCCTTTGTTTCTGGAATTGAAGGCTTGTGCATTAATTCCAGCCGTGCTCCCGAGCTAAAACTCAAGAAGTACGATTCAAACTTTTTGGTTGGATTTACATATTTCCCGCCGGCGATCGCATCGAAATATTGTTCATAAAATTCTTTTAGCGGCTCAAGGTGCCGGGCCCATATTGCGATGTGTTCTATGCGCATTTGAAAACTCTCAGCTGTACTATTTTGCAAACGTTGAAGGGGTTGATGACTTCACGGCGTGTTGCCTTTTATGACAAATGAACCCACAACAAGATCATGGATGGTTTGCTTACGCTTTGAAAGAAATACCATCAGCATATACACACCCATCAATACGCCTGTAATTGCAAAACCTATACGAAATCCTGGATTTTCAGCATACCACATTGGCACAGGAAAATTATTAGCGATGTGGGCCACTTCCCAGGGCAATAGCTTGATCAGCGTTCGGACAAAAGCGCTGAAGCCTGACAAACGACTGCCATCTCCCTGAATAACCCGAAGCCCGAGTGCTTTTTTTCCAAGGGTTGCTTGCCACGCTGACTTTTCCAGAAGAATAAAGTATAGCCAAATGGGTAATGAAATTGTCAGGAGCATATATAGCTCCGTGTTGAGTCCTGAATAAAACCACGCTTCGTTAATCCCAAAAACCTCACGAATTGGCGTAAAGAGTACCAATTGCGTAGCCGCCAAAAACATAAATGCGATGGCACAATCCAGCATGTAAGCCAGTCCCCGTGGGATGAGGCCGGCATAGTCTAAAACTTTATCTGACAAAATGAGAAGGCTTTTTTATTCGATGAACCATCTAATCCAACTTAGAACAGGAGTTGAAAACGGGTTACAAGTTGATTGTGCATAATGACGCACAAGGCGTAAACTTATCTGTTTCCGCAGGTCTTCGGCATTGCATTGATAGAGCATTAGCCTACGTACATTCTTTTGTTATGCATCCACACCCTGTATCGCATAACTCTCGGAACGCTCATCCCCCCGCTCATTTCATGACCTGCCGATCAAGGAAGTCAAGGCTTGGAAACCGGTGCCCCATCAATCTTTCGTTCTCTGATGGTTCATCAAAACTCTGGCTCCAAGACATTCTAGCTATTCCTTTCCCTTGCTATAAAACTGCTTTATGGAGATCCCTGTATCGCTCGATATTTTGATAGTGGATGACAATGAATTGCACCGAGAGCTGATTTCACGCATGTTAGATCTGGTCGGCTACTCTGCTGACGTAGTTACCAGCGGCGAAGAAGCATTGGAGGCAATTGAACAAAAAGACTACTCGCTCATCCTGATGGACCTGGCCATGCCAAGGCTGGATGGATTTGCGACGACGCAGCAAATAAGAAGTGCATCTTTGCCAGACCCCTATATCATCGCAGTAACCGCGCTGAATATGGACAATCCCAAGGAAGAGTGCCGGCAAGCCGGGATGGATGACGTCCTGCAAAAACCCGTGCTCATCGACGACTTCCGAGCTGCCATTGCACGCTTCTATACTTCACAATATTCTTGACGAATGTCGAGTTTCGAATGTCGAATATCGAGTTCATATCACTCGGCATTCGGCACTCGAAACTCGGCACTCGAAACTCACTATTCCCCTTGCATTTCTGCGGCGATGCGTTCTGCTTCACCCCATGCCCGCAAGTAATTGCCTGACCAAAGTTTTGCAATTTCTGCTTCGCTGTAGCCACGGCGTACCAGCTCCATGGTGACATTGGGGCTTTCTGAGGCATCATCCCAGCCTACAATGCCACCGCCACCATCAAAGTCGGAGCTGATACCGACGTGGTCAATGCCAATCAGTCCAACCGCATAATCGATGTGATCTACAAAATCAGACACATTAGGTCCGGGCATTTTTGTATCGCCTTTCACAAAGGACCCGAGTGCAACGATGTTGATCACGCCTCCCGTTTCTTTAAGCGCCATCATCGCCTCGTCGCTCATATTGCGGGCGACGTCGTGCAGGGCTTTTGTGCTTGAGTGAGAGGCAATAATAGGTGCTCTTGATAAACGGGCAGCTTCGATGCCGGCTTCCATCGAGATGTGAGACACATCTACCAGCATCCCTACGCGGTTCATTTCTTCAATTACCTGCTCCCCAAACGCACTAATCCCGTTGTGCTCTTTCGGGGCATCACCAAATTGCTCTCTTGGGTTACATGAATCTGATATATCGTTATGGCCATTATGCGCCAAAGTCATGTAGTGCGCGCCCAGATCTTTATATTTTTTAATAAGCGAAAGATCTTTGCCTATCACATACCCGTTTTCGATTGCAATGGCCGCGACGAGCTTACCACTATCGCGTATCCGGGTTACGTCGGCTGCTGTAAGCGCAACTTCAATCTCTTCAGGATACATGTCCTTTGCCATCCGATGAATTGCGTTGAATTTGGTCATCGCATCAGCTTTTGCCTTTTCGTAATTTGCCGGCGTTCGTGCCGTCTGCCCCACATAAACAATAAATGTGGCTACATCCAGCATACCTTCTTTCATTTTAGGTATGTCTACCTGCCGGTCTCCGTCTACACCAGGGTCAACTTCAGGTGTGGCAAAATTGAACGGAATGTCATCATGCGTATCGAGCGTGAGGACGCGCTCATGGATTCCATTCGAGTAATCCATCAACTCCTCACTGGTCATTTCAGCGATATCCTGAGCGGCCGCTGAAGTCACAGCTTCCTGTGCCTCCGTACTTTCGCTACATGCAGCCATAAGAAAGGCGCAGAGAATAAACGTGTATTTAAAAGTCGTGTTAATCATTGGCTAATAAACTCCAATCAAATATATAGACCCATCAAGGGTCCTTAGGGTGAGAATTCTCAAAAATTGAGAACCAATTACTGAAAACTGAGCACTAATATAACCAAGTTGCGTGCTATTATTGAATGACAGCGTGTTTAAGTTATCAGTCGATAGTTATCGGTTCACAGTTTTGCTTTATACTGAAAACTGATATCTGACGCCTGATAACTTAACTACAGGTCTTCATTTTGTACCACTCAACTTGAATTAATATACCAATTTTCAATTTTATTGAGGATTGAAGGTTGTAGATTGTACCATTACATTGTGTGCCGGCTACTTTTTCTGTACATCCAGAAAAGAGCTTCAACAGATGACGGAGTCACTAAACCAATCCATTACTTATGCGCAGTACTCGTACGTTAAACACCCTCCTCCTTCTTTTCGTCTTGACCTTTACGCTAGGCGCGTGCCAGTCAGATAACTCAACACCTGCACCTTCAGATACCCAGGGAACGATTGGTGTTTCTTTATTAACGATGACCCATCCTTTTTTCCAGAACCTTGCCATTGGACTGGAAGATGGTGGCAAAGAGCATAACATGACTGTAACCGTCAACTCCGCCGAGTTTGATGTGGCCCGTCAGAGAAATCAGATTAGCGATTATATCGTACAGGGCGTGAGCGCTATTGTGATGAGTCCTGCAGATTCCAAGGCCATTGGCACTGCCATCCAGGAGGCCAACGAAGCAGGCATCCCTGTCTTCACAGTTGACATTGCGGCGCTTTCAGATGGCGTGCAGGTTGTCACCCATATTGCAACCGACAATTACAGTGGCGGCCGGCTTGCAGGAGAAGCCGTGCTGGAAGTGCTCGGAGAAGCTGGCGGCAAGGTAGCCATCATTGACCATCCTGAAGTAGAATCTGTTATCCTCAGAACCAGAGGATTTTCCGAAGTGATTAATGAATCCGCCGGTGGGAAAATCGAAATAGTAGCTCAGTTGCCAGGCGGTGGTGTTAAAGACAGAGCCTTCCGCGTTGCTGAAGATATTCTGCAAGCCCATCCAGACCTCGATCTTATTTTTGCGATCAATGACGACACCGCTCTGGGCGCGGTTGCGGCTATTGAAAAAGCCGGTAAATCAGGTACGGTACAGGTGGTTGGTTTTGATGGCACCCTCGAAGCACGCCGTGCGATCCGCGATGGGAAAATCTACGCTGATGTGATCCAGCATCCTCACCAGCTGGGCACCATGTCTGTTGAGGCCGTTGTAAAATACATGAACGGCGAAGAACTGCCGGCACAGCAGCTTATTCCAGCGACACTCTACCGACAGGCAGATGCACAAGCTGATCCTTCCATCAAAGAAGATGCAGCTAGCGAATAGTAAAAAGGGCTAAAAAACGCCCTCAAGAACGCCCTCAAGAACGCTGTAAAGAAGCTGCAAGGAATAAGGAAAACATCGAATAATGACGCAATCGCAAGAAGTGGCGCTCCTGTCTATGGAGGGTATCGAGAAGTCGTTCCCGGGCGTAAAAGCGCTTAAAGGGGTGCAGTTAGATCTCTACAGCGGCGAAGTACACGCTGTTGTTGGTGAAAATGGCGCCGGCAAAAGTACGCTGATCAAAGTACTTGCCGGCGTGCATATACCGGATACGGGCACCACTTCTATTCAGGGCAAAGAGATGCGCTTTGCCAATCCGCTTGATGCACAGGAAGCGGGCATTGCGGTGATTTATCAGGAGTTTAACCTTGTGCCGGCCTTAACCGTGCGAGAAAACATTCTCCTTGGGCACGAGACCTCCAAATTTGGCTTCTTTGCAAAGAAAGAAGAAACGGCCCTGATCGCTTCGCTTTTCGAGCGGATGAATGTCCGACTCGATCCCGAGGCCATTTGTTTGGAGTTAAGCGTTGCCCAACAGCAACTGGTTGAAATCGCCAAGGCGCTCTCTACAGGAGCCCGTATCATCGTGATGGATGAACCCAGTGCCACGTTGACGAATCAGGAAGTGGACAAGCTCTTCGCGATTATTCGTGATTTACAGTCCCAGGGCATTGGTATCATTTACATCAGTCACCGGCTCGATGAGATTTTCGAAATAGCCGATCGTGTAACCGTGCTGAGAGACGGCGAATACATTGCTACAAAGCCTGTTACAGATGTTGACCGTGACGGGCTTATAGAAATGATGGTCGGCCGCTCCATTGACAATGAATTTCCGAAAGAAGCTGCTGAACAGGGAGCGATCCGGCTCGAAATCAAAGGGCTTGCGCACGAAGCAATCGAAGCCGGCGTATCTCTCCATGTTCGACGTGGTGAAATCCTTGGCTTAACAGGCCTCGTAGGCGCCGGCCGTACAGAACTCGCCCGGTTAATTTTTGGCGCCGACAAAGCCGCTAAAGGCACGATTCATCTGGATGGCAACGTTGTAAAAATCAACTCCCCGCTGGATGCCATAAAACAGGGTATCTGCCTGCTTACGGAAGACAGGAAAGCACAGGGACTTGTACTCGGGCTCTCCTCAAGAGAAAACTTTGCGTTGCCCAATATGGGCCACTGGTCCAGTTGGGGATTTGTAGCCGGCAAAACAGAACGCACCAAATTTTCAGAATATATTGACAGCCTGAAGATCAAGTTATCCCACCAGGATCAATTGGCACAAAACCTTTCAGGCGGAAACCAGCAAAAGGTTTTGATTGCCCGATGGCTCGAGTCAAATTCAGATATCATTATTTTTGATGAACCCACACGCGGTATAGATGTAGGGGCCAAATATGAGATCTACCTCCTGATGAATAAGTTGGCTGCCAGTGGAAAAGCCATCATCATGATTTCGTCTGAGCTACCCGAAGTTCTCGGCATGAGCGACCGCATTCTTGTTATGCACGAAGGCCGCATCAGCGGAGAAATCACAGATGTCGCAAATGCTACGCAGGAGCAAATTATGGCACTTGCTGTTGGCGCCGAGGCG
>JBGCEN010000045.1:0-20638 GCA_045106435.1 Rhodothermales bacterium | reverse complement strand
GCGCCAACGATCATTTTGCTTTTGGCAATTAATATTTTTCCTCTGATTTGGACTATCTATTTAAGTTTTACAAATTACCGAGTTAACCGTCCTAACAACGATGTAGATTTTGTTGGGTTACGAAATTATCAACGAATTTTGACCGACGCCGACACTTGGGCGACGATGCAATCAACAGCCCATTTCTTAATTTGGACGATTGTTTTGCAAGTGTTGATTGGGTTTGCGCTGGCTTATTTGATCAATAAAAAATTTAAAGGCAATGATATGTGGACTACCATTATCGTTCTGCCGATGATGTTATCGCCAGCTGTTGTTGGTAACTTCTGGACTTTCTTATATCAGCCTCAAATTGGCCTGTTTAACTATGTCGTTACGTTTTTCACTGGTGCCGATCCTTCTAGTTTTTCTATGATTGGAGAGGTTGGTTTAGCGCCATGGGCGATTGTCATAGTGGATACATGGATGTGGACGCCCTTTGTTATGTTGATTTGTTTGGCTGGACTGAGGTCTATTCCTGACAGTATCTATGAGGCTGCTGAATGTGACCGAGCGAGCAAATGGCGTCAGTTTTGGACAATTACAATTCCGATGGTTTTACCATTCTTGATGTTGGCAATTTTGTTTCGAGGTATTGAGAATTTCAAAATGTTCGATTTGGTTGTTCAGCTTACCGGTGGCGGACCAGGTAACACAACAACGTTGACTTCAGTTGATCTAAAAAGAGAGGCGTTTGAAAAGTGGAGAACAGGGTTCTCGTCAGCCTATGCGGTGATACTGTTTGTAACGGTTTTTGGTCTTGCTTCAATCTATGTAAAGGCACTCAATAAGGTAAAAGCACGATGAGTTTTTCAGTAACAGAGCCTTCGCTAAGGCAAAAATGGGGAGCAGGAATTTTAGTAATTGGCTACGCGTTAATTACTTTGCTTCCCTTGATGTGGATTATTGCAACTGGTTTTAAATCGGCTGAAGATTCTATTGCTTATCCACCAAAGATTATATTCGAACCTTCTCTTGAAGGTTATGTGAATCTCTTCACTACGCAAACACGTATATCTGAAGATGCGCGTCAAACTATGGAAGAGCCAACAACTTGGTATGATAAAATTGTTCGAGAAAAGAAAAAGATGATTTCGGGACCATCGCGTTTTCCAGAGAGATTTTTTAACTCCGTTATCATTGGTTTTGGATCTACGTTCTTTGCAATCGTCTTAGGGACAGCGGCAGCTTATGCGTTCTCTCGGTTTAAAGTACCATTGAAAGACGATTTGCTTTTCTTCATTTTATCAACTCGAATGATGCCGCCAATTGCTGTCGCCATTCCAATATTTTTAATGTTCAGGAACTTAGGCTTAAGCGACACACATGCTGGTATGATATTGCTTTATACGGCGGTCAATTTATCACTATCTGTTTGGCTGATTAATGGTTTCATTGATGAAATTCCAATTGAGTATGAAGAGGCGGCGTTGATTGATGGGTACACAAGATTCCAAGCATTTTACAAAGTCGTATTGCCTCAAGCAGCAACAGGCATTGCTTCGACGGCTATTTTCTGTCTGATCTTTGCTTGGAATGAGTATGCATTTGCTGTTCTTCTTACCTCTGGTACGGCTCAAACAGCTCCTCCATTTATCCCTACAATTATTGGAGTAGGCGGACAAGATTGGCCTGCTGTAGCCGCAGGAGCGACACTATTCCTTTTGCCTGTAATGGTTTTTACAATTTTACTTCGCAAGCATTTGCTTCGCGGTATTACATTCGGAGCTGTACGCAAATGAGTACGTTTTTCAATGAATTATTTCGCTTTAGGCGCGGTGCATGGGAGATGCTTGCATCAGTTTTAATTGCATTGGGTGTCTTTATGTTAATGCAGCCATTCGCGCTGTGGATGTATAGCTACTCATTTATTGTAACACTAATTGGCACTGTGATGTTTATCATCGTCAGTCATTTTCCGGAGTAATAGATGGCGCAGATAAGAATCGAAAATGTGCGCAAAGATTTTGGCACCTTCACAGCTGTTCAATCCTCTACCTTTACAATTGAAGATGGTGAGTTTTTTATGCTTCTTGGTCCATCAGGATGTGGTAAGACAACCACATTACGTATGATGGCAGGTTTGGAGTTGCCTACCAGCGGTGAGATTTACATCGACGGTGAGGAAGTCGGGCAAAAGCTGGCAAGTCAGCGCGATATTGCTTTTGTATTTCAAATGTTTGCACTCTATCCGCATATGAATGTTGGCAAGAACATTTCTTATCCTTTGTTTAGTCAAGGTATGGCGAGGTCTGAGGTTAAAAAGAAAGTGGGCGAAGTTGCTGAGATTCTAGGTATTGCTGACATTCTCAATAAACCGGTTGGTGGTTTGTCTGGTGGGGACCGTCAGCGTGTTGCTCTTGGTAGAGCAATCGTACGTAATCCAAAGGCATTCTTTATGGATGAACCTTTGGGAGCGTTGGACGCAGAGTTTAGAGAGCATATGTCAGAAGAGCTTCGCGCTCTGCATGATCGCATGGGTGCAACAACTGTTTATGTGACACACGACCAATTAGAAGCAATGCAGATGGGCGACAAAATTGTTGTTATGAACCACGGTGTTGTTGAGCAGTTTGGTGTGCCGCAAGAAATTTATGATTGGCCTGCAACTCAGTTTGTAGCTAAGTTTATTGGTTCACCGTCTATGAACTTTTTGGATTTCGATTCTAGTTTAAACAAAGGTGATACCTCAATTACGCTGGATGGAAGCAAAGTTAAAATCCCTTCAACGCTAAGTGGTGCAAAGGGTAATCTAGCTATGGGGATTAGGCCTGAGCACATTTATCTTTCGGACAAAAGTAAATACCGTGGAGGTGTAATTGCCACAGAGTATTTAGGCACCACTCAGATCGTAACAATCAATACGCCGAATGGCGTGGTCAAGGCTCGAATTGCCTCTAGCGATGTCGTTAAAGTTGGTGAGAATGTTGGTTTAAATTTTGATGAACGCACAATCTCAATTTTCAATTCGGAAACTGGACAAGCTTTGTTATCGAAAGCCAATCAAGGGGTATTATCATAATGGCTGAGGTAATACTTTCAAATGTCACAAAGTCTTTTGGTGATGATGTTGCACTTAAAGATGTGAGCGTAACAATACCGGATGGTTCATTTGTAGTTTTATTGGGCCCAACCGGAGCTGGTAAAACCACAACACTTAGAATGGTGGCAGGATTAGACAAGCCCGATTCAGGAGATGTGAGAATAGGGGGGCATTCAGTTGTTGGATTAACTCCCGCACAAAGAAATGTTGCAATGGTTTTCCAGCAATATTCTTTGTACCCTCATTTAACAGTGAGACAGAATCTGGAATTCCCGTTGAAATCACCTTTATTGAATACACCAAAGAATGAGATTATGCGTAAAGTAGACGATGTTGCTGAAGTTCTGCAAATTTCGCATAAATTGGAAAACAAGGCGACAGCTTTGTCTGGTGGTGAAATGCAGCGCGTTTCTATTGGTCGTGCCTTGGTTCGGAACCCGGCTGTTTATCTAATGGATGAGCCGTTAAGTTCTTTGGATGCTAAACTGCGCACTGATTTGCGGGTGGAATTGAAGAGCATACAAGCTAAATCAAACGCTACTTTTTTATATGTTACTCACGACCAGATTGAGGCTATGACTATGGCAACGCATGTGGGTGTTCTGGATGAAGGGAAGCTTATTCAATTTGGCTCACCAAGAGAAATTTATGAAAACCCTGTTAGCGTTTATGCAGCCAGTCGTTTAGGGCAGCCTAGAATTAATATATTGCCAGCTGATTTATTCGGAAATTCGCCTAAAGAAGCGAAAAATATTGGCTTGCGCCCAGAGCATATTGTTCAGGGTAAGGGTGAAGAGAGCACAGTTAAACGCGTGGAACATCTGGGCGATCAAACACGTTTACATCTACACTACAAAGGTCATGACCTAATTACCGTAACCGATGCTCACACGAGCTTGAACACCGGTGATAAGTTAAAAATACAACCATTAAATCCATATTATTTTGGTTCTGATGGCGCACGAATTTATTGAGGGAGTGATCAATGACGCAGTTTGTAAATGAAAAACAGGATATTGTTACCGAAGCAGTTGATGGCATTGTTGCGATTTCGAATGGAAAACTTGCTCGTCTTGACGGGTATCCACATATCCGTGTTGTTGTCCGAAATGATTGGGACAAATCTAAAGTAGCGCTGGTGTCCGGCGGTGGCTCTGGTCATGAACCTTCACATGCAGGATTTGTTGGTAAATGTATGCTAACGGCTGCAGTATGCGGCGATGTATTTGCCTCTCCATCTGTCGATGCAGTTCTTGCTGGTATTTTATCTGTGACCGGACCTGCTGGTTGCTTGCTAATAGTGAAAAATTATACCGGTGATAGATTGAACTTTGGCCTTGCTGCAGAGCGCGCTCGCGCATTCGGTCTTAAGGTAAATATCGTTATTATAGATGATGACATTGCGTTACCAGAACTTGCACAAGCACGCGGCTTAGCTGGTGCCTTGTTTGTTCATAAGATTGCAGGTCAAATGGCCGAAAATGGTCAAGACTTGGAAGCCATTACCACTGCAGCAAAAAGTATTGTCGCACGCACCAAAACAATTGGTATGTCTGTCGACACATGCACCGTTCCAGGATCACCTAAGGAAGACCGCATACCGGACGGTATGGCGGAATTGGGTCTGGGTATTCATGGAGAATCTGGAGTCGAGCAAGTTAAATTGATCAATGCGAAATCTGCAATGGATGCAGTTGTAGAAAAACTGTCCGCATCAATGAATGACAAACCGCATGTAGCTTTGGTCAATAATTTAGGCGCTTCTTCTGTTCTGGAAATGTCTATTTTGACAAGAGAGCTGGTAAACTCATCAATAGGTAAAAAAATTACTTCTTATATTGGCCCTGCAGCGATGATGACTTCATTGGATATGCATGGATTTTCTGTATCGGTTTTTGAAGGTACTAAAGATGAAATTGATGCACTGGGTACTTCTGTTGAACTGAGTAGCTGGCCAGGGATCAACCCAAGTTCTGAAATTGCAGTTTTAAATTTACCAGACGGGCTCGCGCCAATTAAACCTCGTCCTTCACCTCATGAAGCGACAAAGAAATTTATTACAGAGTGCTGTAACGTTTTGATCGTTTGTGAAGATGATCTTAATGCACTAGACGCTAAATCAGGCGATGGTGATACAGGTTCAACTTTAGCAGGGGCGTCTCGAGCTTTAATCAGTGCAATGGACAGTCTACCATTGGCAGACCCAACTCAACTTTATAGAGCAATTGGTCAAGAGCTAAGTCAAACCATGGGTGGTTCGTCTGGTGTGCTACTCGCGATTTTCTTTGCCGCTGCTGGTGATGCGTCATCAAGTGGATTACCAATGCGAGGTGCTCTGCAAGCAGGTTTGGCCCGCATGCAAGAAATTGGCGGCGCTAAACTTGGTGATAGAACAATGGTTGATGCGCTTCACCCAGCACTAGACGCGCTTGATGATGGTATTGTTGAAGCAGCCAAAGCCGCGCGCGCAGGTGCTGCGCATACTGCAACTTTGTTGAAAGCTAAAGCTGGGCGCGCTTCGTATGTAAGCGCAGCGCAACTTGAAGGTCATATTGACCCTGGAGCTGAAGCAGTAGCTCGATTGTTTGAGTTTTTAGCGGGCTAAAGAACTTAATTTTTATTTAAATATTCGATTGAATATCTTTAACTTAAGGAACCGTTGGTGGCTTATGCCCAATAGAAGTGTCAAAATTGTAGCTACTCTTGGACCAAGTTCAGATTCATTATAGTGGAAATGTGATTGTAAATCTAAGAGTATGAATGAAAGACAACTTTGGAAGATTGTGTTCGAGCAATTCAAATGTCGGCTATGGGCCGGAAGCGCTGCATATTGGGCTGAACGAGTTGTCTGCAAAGGGCTCGGAGCCGCCGTTGAGTGCTTTTCAGATAGCCAAACTTCAATGTCCGCTGTTAGGAACCCATCCTTCTTAAGCGTCCATACTGGGGCGCATAGCGGCAACTACAAGCATGTCGCTGTCAGCACCGTTTATGATGATCTGCATCGTCGGGTTGTCCGCACCGGCTACCGTTTGAGTAGTCAATTTCGCTGATGAAATTACGGCAGGTAAATCTCTAAAACTCCGCGCTTTCCATCACGCCTTCCTACCTGAACTATAAGATCAATGGTTTGAGATGCATATTCAATGACATCTTGCCGTGAAAGCCGGACACCAGTCTGCATGACCATCAACGCAAGACGTTCCAGTGCGAGTTTTGGACTGTCAGCGTGCACCGTCGAGATAGACCCAGGATGTCCGGTATTGATGGCTTCAAGGAAATTGTAGGCTTCAGCTCCTCGGAGTTCGCCTACCACAAGACGGTCTGGACGCATTCTTAGACTGCTCTGTAAGAGTTTTGCTGTTGTGCGGTCGGAATCATCACGCCGGCTGGCTACAAGCGACACGGAGTTTTGGTGTGTTGGTCTTAGCTCCACAGCGTCCTCTATTGTTACCAACCGCTCATCCTCGTGACAAAGGGCTAAAAGAGCACGTGCAATGGTTGTTTTGCCTGAAGATGTCCCGCCCGAGATCAAAATGTTCAACCGGTCGTCGATGGCCATTCTGAAGAGTGTCGGAAGCTCACCTTTCTCAATCAGTTTTTGAACTGCCTTTTGATGTTTTTGTCGTTCTCCATCGACATCAATCTGCTTACCAGCAACAAACGTGATTTCTTTGAGGTCAAGAATGCGAGAGATGTATTTTCTGATCGACAATGAAACTCCAGTTTCTACAGCAGGCGGAACAACGACTTGAACACGAACGTCATTTCCGAACACAAAAACGCGACCGGAAACGATTGGGTGTTCTTCACCTAGAGCGTTTCCCGTTTCACCAGCAAGATTACTCCCAAGTGACCGGATTTCGTCCTCAGACAATTCCGTGTCTGTGATTTCCTGCATGTGAGCGGCATTTGCATATTCAGCAAATATCCGGCCGTCAGGGTTGATCACGACCTCATTTATGTCATCTGAACTAAGCAGTTTCTCTAATGGTTTTAGACCCTGTTCCGCGTAGGAATTGACGTCCTCGCTCAAGTAAAATCCAAATCTTGATTGACCAGAATGTTCATCACCGTGCCTTGCGGAATCCGAATAATGGGTGGCAGTTTCAGATACTCTTCAAGAACGTCCTCTGTGGATTTTTTCAGATCATCCGCAGCATCTTGTGCAACACCAGTTGCGGCTTTGGCGGATGTATTTCCCGTAGCGTCTTCATTCGCAAGGAATGAGGGAATAGCACTGATACTCGTTATAAGAAGGGCTGTTCCAAATCTTTGAGCAAAACGGGTATCAACGTTTCCGGCCTGTCCTGCACGTCCCAATCTATCAGTGCCGGTTGCAGCAAGTTTTACGGATTTTCCTTCAGGCGTAATGGCGCGGTTCCATGCAATCAGAACTCGTTTTTGTGCAATTGAAATCTTGGAATTATACGTTCCGATCAACCGTGTACCCGCAGGCATAAGAACCGTCCCACCGTCATAAGAATATACAGGTGTAGTAGTCTGTGCGCGGATGTTGCCCGGCAATTCGGTGTTGATTGCTGTTTCCAGAACAGCTGAAATGATGGTTCCTTGAACGATAATTTTGGAGATATCATCAAGACTTGTCGCCTTTGATGTCTCAAAGCCGGTTGTTGCAGCTGTCTTCAAGAACTTTTCATTCTCGCTCAATTCTCGAACGCCGGTTTCGTCTTCCTTGGTTCCTGAAGTGGCTTTACCCTCCTCAGATTCATCGTAAACATTGCCATCAGATACACGGCGCTCCAGCAGTTCAGCATCTCTTTTGGCTTTGCGATCAGCGAGTGCCTGCTTTAAACGAGCGCGTTCTTCAGCTGCAAGTCGCTCGCGTTCCAATCTGGCTAGTTCTTCGGCATTTGGGCCCTGTGGCAACTTCGATTGCGCACGTAACGCCGCTAGTTGAGCTTTTAATAATTGTTCTCGAGTTTCAGCTTCAGCGCGAAGAGCGGCAGCTTGCTGATCTAGTAGTTTTTTGATGTCACCCGTGGTTGGTCCTGAATCTGGAATTGGGCGATTGGCAATATCTTGAAGAGCCTTTTCCAAAGCGGCAATTCGGGCAGCGGCTTCAGGGTCAAGTTCTGTTTTTTGAGGTGCTCGTGGAACAACTATCGGAGCAGGCTTTGGTTTTTCGAATTCTATTGACGGTTCACGTAGGATTTCAGTTGAAATTCCGCTGCTATCGACTTTTGAAGTTTTCTGAATGTCTTCTGAGCTGGATGTTCCAAACCCAAGCAATCGGCGTGCTTCTTCAGGGAACACAACAAACATGCCCAACAAGGCAACACCGATAAGAAATCCAATAAGCATGATGGGAGAGCTGCGACGTCCTCCTCCACCAGACATCCTGTCTCGTCTTGCTTTTAGGCGATCACTTTCGCCAACATCAATTGAGTCTTCAGCCATGATCTACCCCAATATACCTTTGACCACGACGGGACCGTTTGAAACGCATAGTGCTTCTGCACCGATGCGAATTGTCCACTGCTTATGAACTCCATCAACGATGATTTGACGGCCGGATGTTCGTGAGTTGACGATGTATTCCTTTCCGCCATTGCCAACCCGAAAAATCGCAGGTAGGGGACCTTCATCTGAAAACGAAAAGAACGTCTGTTTGCCATTGTCGAAAACTTCGTGAGGAGCAAACGAAGCACTGCCTGCTAATGAGTAATCGAAATTGCGACCTCTTTTGCTCTGAGAGCCGGAATACTCCGAAACCACACCAGTTGGATATTTGAATGTGGTACGAAAATTGTGGTTCTGACGGTGACCTGCAGCTCCTTTGTGAGCTCTCAATTCAAATGAGTAGACACGGCGATCTGTGTAGACGGTCATGTTGGTAATGGCATCGTTGTTGAGCGGCTTGATTGAAATCACATCGCCACGTTTCAAACGAATGATTTGCCAAGAAGCGCTGTCGCCGACCTGAATGGATTCCACCACCTCACTTTTTCCGAACTGAACAGTCGAAATGAAATTGGTGTGCATATCGAGCCGATAGACCGTGTTTTCATTGTAAACAAATTGCTTGATCCTGCCGTCTGCCGGCAGAGGTACGGGTCGTTGTTCAGCTTGCGCCACGTGTGGGAGCATAAACGCGGACAACAGTACCGCCGCAGTTAAATTCAATCTCATTGTGTTGCCTTCCTGTTAGATAAAGTTTCCGCATCGATGCGATAATTGGTGACGACAAATCCAAGTGGGTTTTTCCAAACCGCCTGAAGATTACGTTCCACTTTTGGTTTGAACACAAAGCCAACGGTCGCAACGAAATCACGCTCAATTGGTTTTTCACCATCTGTCTCCAGCGTTTTGCGAAAACGAACCTGCGCTGTTTTCTCGGTAAGGAGGCTGATTGATATGACGGTAACGCGAACTCTTGATCGCGCAGCATAAACCTTTGGTGGGTAGCTTTGCGAACCACGCGTCCAAAGCGTGATTAGCGAGGACCTGGCTTGCTCTTGGGAGCGAGAAAGAACGTCTGGTATCCGTGTCTCGTTGTCGGATGCATCATAAGTCTCACGATCAGAGACATAGCTGACTAGGTTTGCTTGCCTTACGGCTTCTTGTTCGGAAAGATTGACAGGTCTGACCTGAACAATTTTCTCAGCAGCACCTGTCGTCTTATCAACCATGATCACATAAGGTTTGACTTCTTTTAGAGGTAAAAGAGCCAGCACCACGCCCATGGCAACAACGGCCATAATCAGCGCTAGAATGGCGACAATCATCCACCGATTACGCTGCGAGCGTAGCTGGAAGAAGACTTCGTCTTCAAAGCTGTAAGATGTGTTCTCTGTAGAATTTGATGCCATGCTCTTCCCGGCCTATGTCTTTCGTCCGCCATTAAGGGCGGTTTGTGTTGTTGCTGCGTCACCTGCCTTGGCTGCACGATCTGCGGCTCCAGCTTTCATGGCATCCATTTGAATTGCTTTGTGGTCACCCAAGTCTCCGCCAGAGCTATTTTTTTGTAGGAAGGTCGGATCGCTAAAGCGCTGTCGGTCTCTACTCATTCGTACTGCTTGCGTAACGTAAGCGGCTGTTTGAGCGACACGGCCACCACCGTTGTCGCGAACGTTGTCTGCTGCTTGACGACCAGCATTATGTCTGGCCACACCGCTATAGGCGGTACGAACTGGCGAAGATGCAGTATTGCTTGCGTTGCGCGCCGCCGCTCGAGCTTCAGCAACACCGGTCCCAGTGGTGACGATCGTTCCAGCTAATCCAGTGACGAGGCTCGGTATGTTGAACATCATGAAAATGGCTGCGAATATTACGATGATAAAGGAAGCCGCTGCCGACAAAGTGGTAGCACCAGTTGTCGTTCCTATCAGCCCTTCGCCTACGCCAATCACGGCACCCATGACACCTGCTAGAACAATCGGGATCAAAGCAAACCCAATTGTAAAGCGCGTCCAAGACTCAAACAGAGTTCGTGTCGCGTTGAATAACAAACAGGCTATAAAAACGGGAGCAAAGGACACCGCCATTGCTAGCCCTACTTTTGCTAGAGCGGAAACCAGAATGGCTACACATGCCATGAGCGCTCCCAGTACAATGAGCACCACAGCGGTCAGGCTGATGCCAAGCCACCCACTTTCCTCGCTTGCACGGTCAGAAAAATCGAATATCGCTGTCACCATCTCATCGAGAGCAACATTCAGATTTGGTGCATCAGTCGCCGAGAGTAGAGCAGCGCCAATGCTTCCCGGTGTGTTCGTCAATATGTTGTAGATAGGCTGGAACTGAGACCATGTCGTAGCAACTGATAAAATAATCACATACCGGATGCCCCAAGTGAGATAACTGGACATCCTGATCGGGGCAAATTGGAATAATGCGTTTACCGCAATAAGAGCCAGTCCCACCAAACCAGCGGCTTGGATCGTTGTTGTCACAGGGCCGGCAAAATCTGTAAATACGCTTTGTGCATATCCGGCGATAGCATCGTCAATCAAAGTGAGCGTATCCGATATATGTGAAGCCATAGAGCTAGCCCTTCACCTTGCGGTCAATAACGCCCAGACCTTCGCAATATTCCAAGGCCTCGTTTCTCAACTTGCCGTTAATTCCAGTTGCTTGAAGTTTGAGTTGGTGAGGACGCAGCGCCTTTCGATCTAACGTGGTCAGCTCGCTTGGGATCATTGATGCTATTGCGTCCCAATCACGTCGGCTCTCAAAGCAACTGAAGTCAGCTTTTTTTCCAGCAACGGCGGCGTCACATGTTCTCCGAATTTCTTCATTTTCCCACTGAAGAGCGTACTCTTTGACGATCACCTTCATTGTTCTGTTGTGGCTGAGTTTGCTGATCGCTGCTTTTGCACTGTCGCTTAAAAATGGAATTCTGCTGCACTGAAAATTTTTACTATTATCAGCATGAGCTATCTGACTAAGTGAAAGAAAAACTGTTGCTGCAATAGCAATTGTGGAAGTTGTTTTCTGGATCATTGGTCGCCGGCCTTCATAAATTTGCGAGATGCTTGGCCATCCCGGGCTCGGTGAAGTGCTTGCATTCCAGTTGCGTTTGTTTGCGCAGATTGAACGCGGATTAGCTCCAGAATAAGGACAGCAACTTCGGCGTTCACTCGCGTATTGAAGTCAACACTAGCCTTGAGATCAGCAGTGCTATCAATTTGATCAACAAGTGCATTGACGCGAGTGACCGCCGAATTCGCTCGCTTATAGCTGTCATCTGCGGTTGCCACTGCAGCAAGACCGGAACCAGCAAGAGTTGCTATTGCCTTGTCAGCCGCCACTGTAGAACTGTTGAACGCGGGTAGATCGGTCAGATCAAATTTAGCTTTAAGATCAGAGATGATCGAGTTCATATCACCAACATTGCCGGAGATTGTGCCGCCACTAATTGCATTGTCTACAATTGACTTGAGGTCGGTGGCAGCTGTTCGCGCAGTCTTTTCAGCAGCACCGTTGAGAATGCTGGATATGCCTTTGGCCCCAGTCATTGCCTGAAGACGTTGTTGCATGTTTGTAAACTGATCTTTCATCGTCGTCAGTTGTTTGAGCTGCTCTTCATAGTCTTTGATCTGCTGCTGCAGTGTTGCGATCACCTGCGCGATTTGAGAGGTGTCGATTACCGGAATGCCTTGAGGTACAGCACTTGTTACAGGAAACATCGAGAGAGATAGAACCAATGCAGTGCGGGTTAGAATTTTCTTCATGTTACAGCCTTTCCGTCTGGAGCTTGGTTGATGGGCTCATAGAGGCAGGCGCAGGGAGAGGTGTATTCTGTCGGTATGGATGCACAGCTTGAAAGTGCCAATGCAGCTGCCAAAATGAAAATCAGTTTCTTCATCACGTTCGTTCTTCCTTCCAGAATTCGGGATTATCTCTCCAGCCTTTTGGTGCCGATTCACCTTTGCCGCCGCCGAGAACTGCAAGCAGAGGCCCAAGTGCGTGGAGATCCATATCAATGATTGTGCTGTCGTCACCGGATTGCATTAGAGCCAAGCGATGACCGACATTGGATTGCGTTAGAAAATCCCGCTCTCTCGTGGATAGATTGAGAGGTTCTAATTCTTGATGTGTATTGCGGTTGGACGGATATATGAGTTTGGTCACGACGCTTTCGATGATAGCGCCACCGGCAGCGCTTTCAGAGATGTGAGATACGCGCTGTGTGAGCAGAATTACCGCAACATTCTTTTTGCGCATGGTAAGCATCCAGTCTTTGAGTCGTGACTGGAAATACGGATCGTCTAGCAATTTCCACGCCTCATCCATGACCAAGAGAGTAGGGCGCTCATCTTCAACGGCGCGTTCGATGCGGCGGAAAACGTAGGACAGCCACGCAGTACGTACGGCGTTGTTGTCGAAGATCTCTGAAAGGTCGAAGGCGACAACATCATTGTCAAAGTTGAGACTGTCTTTGCCTTTACCGTTGAACAACCATTCAAACTGGCCGCCTTTGTCCCAACGTCCCAAGCGTGTGTGCAGGTCTTTCTTGTCATCAACGGCACGAAGTTGAGAGCGGAAATGAGTGATTGTTTGAAGATTTTTGGCCGCTTTGGAATTATCCCGCGCTGCTTTAGCCAGAGCTTCAATTTGGATTGGAGTTAGTTCACCATCAATTGGTTTGAGCATGGCTTCCAACCAGTCGGTCAACCAAGCAGCGCCGCGTTCGTCGGATTCTGCTTCAAACGGATTAAAGCCAGTATTTTCACCCATCTTGACCGGAGTATAGTCACCGCCAAGCGCGCGAATGGGCATTTCAAAGCCTTGATCTTTATCAAAGACAATAATGCGAGGGTTGACGCGCGAAGCTTGTGCCAGAAGAAAAGCCGTGCCGAGTGTTTTACCGGAACCGGTTTGACCCAGAACTAAACTATGACCAACGGTACGTTCGCTTTCCTGGCCCGCAAGATGAAAATTCAATCTGTATGGCTCACCATTGCCAGTTGGTAGGATCGTGATGGCTTCACCCCATGGAGACAGAGTCTTTGGACGCCCTCTAGACGCTCCATGGAGTGCGCCGAGCTCAGCGAAGTTTTGGGAGGATATCATCGAGGCTCGAGTTCGGTATGCATAATTGCCGGGATGCTGGGCAAAGAACGCAGCTCGGGCTGCAAAATTCTCGCGTATCATCGATCCGCCAATACTTGTGATCGCGCGGGTTATGGCCCCTAATGTGTAATCGAGCTCTTCTTCTGAATCTGCAAAAACGCAAATCGTGCAGTGGTGATTGCCAAACGCTACACGTCCGGAAGCCTGATCATCGGCGGCATCTTCTAATTGTATCTGCAAAGAGCGCGCGGCATCTTCTGTAGCGGCCATCTGGCGTGCAACTCGTTGGATTTTTTGAAGGGCTTCAACACGATCGCCGGGCGTGAACGTATTTGTCACGATCATATCGACCGCTAGATCGAGGCTGTCCAATATCCCTGCATAAGTCTCAGCTGGATAATCTTTCAACGTGATGATTGAGCCATATTTAGTATTGCCGGAATGAGAACCGAACACGGTGAAAGTGTCACCGCTAAAAAATACGGGTGCATTTGCAATGAGATCGTTGATTGGTGTGAAGCCACGACCGGGCGTAATTGGAGCGTATCCCCCCGAGATAGTCGCGCGGAGAAGCCCCAACCATTCACCACCAGATATTGTCATCCTGCGTGGTGCAGTTTTACCGAGCGTTTCCATAAAGCCAGTGATGATCTGGTTTAGACGAACAACTCGCTTTTGTAGATTTTCCTCATTTTGAGATTTGCCACCAGAAAGCTTGGCCCAAAGCCCCACAACTTTTGATGGTCTGATCGTTATGCTGAATAGGGTTGTTCTCAGACGCAGGCCGGACAATCCAAGATAGCGTTGCCATTGACGATCAACGGCACTGGCAAAAGCATTTGTCTCTGTCACCGCATCAAGGCTTGGTTGGTTTTTTGTCGAAATGCGATGAATGGCGAAACCGACATCCGGCATTTGCTGAGACACAAGCGAAGAGAGGGCGTAGGCAATTTCGTCGACAGATGTTTCGTCGCTGGTTGATGCACTGATGCCATCGACCGCAAAGGAGGCCATAACATCTCCATCTCTAAGCAGAATGGTCTGATCGTCGATCGCTGTAATGTAGGGCAAGCCACGAGCCAGCAACTCTTCGTTTTCGCGGGAAGGATCCCGAAGAGATTTTTGCGAACGTGAGATACGACTATCAAGCACCATAGGTCACGCCTTTCCCCTTGAGTACCGAATTGCTCAGTGGTGTGACGCGCAGAACAGTGAAAATCACATCGAAAATGCGTGGATCGTATGCAGCTAGGATGCGAAGTGCGATATATCCAATGATAGCGCTGACAACGAAATATATAAGCGAAAGCGTGGCTATGAACCCGCCCACGACCACGAGCATCAAGATGATGACATAGGTCATGGGCAATCCCATCAGGGAAACTGGTCTTGTCAGTCCTTTGAAAAGAGGAGTTGCCACTATCGCTACCCCTTCTTAGAAGCCGGCCAGAATGGTGGCCGCACCAAACAGAATTACCAACCCAACGACAACGGAGCCGGCGTAAAGCCAGTTCATCCGTCCTGTCAGAAACAACACCCCAACGGCGGCAAGAGCTACGAGGCCGAGCGCGCGGCCAACCGGGCCGGTTAGAGCGGTACCAATGGCCGTCAGCATGGTTGTAATTGGTGATAAATCTTGAGCTGCTGCTGGTGATACCGCAGCAATCGCTACGAGCATTCCCAAAAGCCCAGGTTTCAGAAACGGTTTTAGAATTCCCATACAGATACATCTCCTTTGAGGGGTGCTTCGATATTGACTATTTTTGGTTTGGGACCAGATTTGGAGAGAGAGGCGGAAGCGGGATCTTCTTGTTGAGTCCGCTCAATTCCGGCCTTCTTGAAAATCCAATCGATATTGGCTCGCGTTTCTTCAAATGGTGGAACCCCGCCATACTGCTTTACGCGTTCAGGTCCTGCGTTGTAGGCGGCGAGGGCAAGCTCCAGTTTTCCAAAGCGTTGCAGCTGCTGTGTGAAATACTTGGCCGAGCCTATGAGGTTCTTATGAGGATCAAACGGGTCATTCACACCCATCTCGCTGGCCGTATCTGGCATCAATTGACCGAGGCCTTTTGTACCCTTCTCAGAGACTGCAAGGGAATTGAATGCACTTTCGCGTTGAATGAGTGATTCAAAGACTTCGATGAATGTAATAGCGTCCAGACCAGCCTTTCGAACGCCAACTGAACCTGCATATTGAATAGCTACTGTACGCGCGAGCTCTCGAAGTCGATTGGCTTTTGGGTGAGCTGGTATCGAAGTTTTGGAGATGACGTTCTTCGTTTGCGTCTCGGTGACGGTGACCTCACCGGCTCTGTCATATTCGAGAACAGTCGCCAGAGCGGGTGAAATTGATGCTGTTTGAAGGCATAGCAAACAGGCCATACCGGCTACCTGTGACTTTCGTGCGCTATGCAACATTTTCAACATTCTAATACCCTCAGCTCCACCCAATACGCGGTGTGCTTATTTGTTCCGGCATCAACCAGATGATTTGCTTTTTCAGTTTTTCGACTTTGATCAAATCAGTTCAGGGGTAAGCTCAACGAGCGTGAATTCCTTCTAGGACCATCAAAATTCAGACTGAATTACAATCCAAAGAAACCGCAATGGGCTGCATTAAGTCAATACATACAATGACTTAATGGCGATAAGGAAATAACTGAAAATTCTATGAGCGATTGAATTTTATCTTTGGTGTCAATGAGATAGTCGTTTCAATCTTGCCGAGGCACGTTCAAACCTCCCAGTTTAAGTGGTCTCATTATCTAGGAATAACTGTGGAATAATTTTTCTTGCAGGTTCGCAAAATAATTTGATCATCCGAATACTTCATAAATTTTGAAAAATGGAGATTCTGAAAACTATATTTTGGATTGCACTGCCAGTTTATGAGTAGGTCAAAACACCCAGCTTGCGTCGGTCGTGTCATTCGCTCAAAATGGAGAGGGAGGTGACCTATGGATTCAAGTGGAGAAAACGGGTCTGCAAAAATAGCACAAGACGCAATGCTCGTATCGCAACTGACAAAGGCTCTTCTTTGGACCAACGTTGACGAGGTCGTTCGGATAAGGGGGCGGTATCTAGATAAACACCGCCTGCAGGTATCGACTGAAGTGTTGCAGGAATACGAAGTTGCAGGGCGGATCAAACAGGCCTGATATTTAGGCTAGTCCGTCAACAAACCCTTCGGTTTAGCCCTGTCCGCACAGGGACTCGAGTTCACTTTTCTTCACCAAAACTTGCATAAGTAACATTTTATGGTATATTACTCCTTACAAGATACCATTAAAGCAGAGTTATGAAGACAAAAATTAAAATCAGCCCCGGCACTAAAAGAGAATTGCGAACCCTTGGGTCCCGCATTCGAGAAGCACGATTGCGCCGTGAATTGTCCCAAAGCCTTGTGGCAGAACGCGCCTCGGTGAGTGTTCAAACGGTGGGCAAGATCGAGAATGGTGATGCAGGCGTAAGCGCCGGTGCCTATGCCATGGTTTTGCAGGCACTTGGATTATTGGAAGGGTGGGGCAATATCGCCGACAGCCTTGGAGACGAGCTTGCAGACGAGCAGTTGCGCAAGCGCGCGCCGAAAGATGTATCATGACAATCGACGTTTACATCGATGCCTACGGTGAAAGCCGTAAGGTAGGCTTACTGCGCCGACATGCAGGCGCGGGCCGTGAACGTGTGACGTACGAGCATGATGCTGAATGGTTAAAGTCACCAGACGCATTTCAGTTTGACCCAACATTGCCACTGCGCGCCGGAACTCTCCATCCAGGTGCCAAAAAAGCCATGTTCGGCACGTTGGGCGACAGTGCACCTGATACATGGGGGCGTAGTCTGATGCGAAGACGCGAGCAGCGTGAAGCGGACCGTGAAGGCAGACAAGCTCGCACACTCCATGAGACTGATTATCTTTTAGGGGTCTCTGACGAGACACGACTTGGCGGCATTCGGTTTTTCGAAGACGGCGCGTTTAAATCTCCCCAGGCAAAGGGTGTTCCCTCAACAGTAGCCCTTGGCGATCTCCTTCAAGCAGCGCAGCGCATCGAGCGCGGCGAAGAGACTGACGAAGATCTGATGATGATTTTTGCACCAGGGTCTTCTCTTGGCGGTGCACGTCCCAAAGCATCTGTATTTGATCAACACGGGAACCTGTCGATTGCGAAATTTCCGAAGGAGAGCGATGACTATTCGGTAGAACGATGGGAAGCGATTGTCATGGACATGGCAAAAGTGGTCGGTCTTGAGGTTGCCGAACATCAGTTGCTTCAGGTGGCAGGGCATACAATATTTCTCTCCCGCCGATTTGATAGAATCCATCACGATGGTGATGATGATCATCGCATTCCTTTCATGTCCGCCATGGCTGTCACTGAGCATGATGATGGCGATGATACGTGCAGTTATCTTGAGATCGTGGATGCTATTAATGAGCGCGGATCTGAGCCAGAGCGTGATCGGGCTGAGTTGTTCCGCCGGATGGCCTTCACTATTTTGATTTCGAATACGGACGATCACTTCAGAAACCATGGGTTTTTATGGAGCGGCAAAAAAGGGTGGCGCTTAAGCCCTGCTTACGATTTGAACCCGGTACCCAATAGTGCGCGAATCTTGTCAACACGCATCGACTTTGATGATGCTTCAGCATCCATTGGGTTGCTCAGATCTGTTGCTGAATATTTCGTTTCAAAGAACGACGCAGACACCATCATTGAAGAGTGCAGGGCGGTTGTGAGCAACTGGCGCGACTTTGCCCATGCGCGCGGTGCACCCGCATCTGAGATTAAGACCATGCAATCTGCATTTGAGCATGAAGAGACTGTTGCCTAACTTTGAGCTGCATGCGCTAACTGAGGCGTAGATAACATTCTCGACAAGGCACAGACGTAAAAATTCTAAGATTTAAAACTGTATAACCACAGCAGAGTAATTATCCTTTGGATCTGCATTATGCGCTGCAGCCTCAATCAGGTTGCTAATAACTTCCGGATTACGATTTTCATGGCCAGTTAATGCCAAGTTGAGAGGCTTTGTCGCAAAGTTTACGCACGGTTCATTTTGATTTTGTACTAAATTCTCTACCAGATAAAATATAGGTTGAGATTTTGATGATTGACTTCAAAGGTAGCCACTATCCCAAAGATGTCGTTTTATATGCAGTATTCTTCTATGTCCGTTACGCTGTTTCCTATCGTGATCTCGAAGAAATCATGGAGGAGCGTGGTGTTAATGTTGATCATGCTACGCTGAACAGATGGGTGGTAAAATACTCACCAATAATAGCAACCAAAGCGCAACGCCAGAAATCAAGAACTAGTTCATCCTGGCGCATGGACGAGACCTATATCAAGGTTAAAGGCAAATGGGCTTACTATTATCGCGCTGTCGAAAAGAACGGCAAAACCCTTGATTTCATGCTGTCAGAGCAGCGGGATGCCAAAGCAGCTCGGCGCTTCTTCAAACAAGCGATTGATAGTAACGATGTGCCGGACAAAGTGGTTATCGACAAAAGTGGTGCCAATTTGGCGGGGCTGCTATGGACCAATGTGATGTTGAAATTCACGAACGAAAGTAAGTTGATTAAGATATTGCAACTGAAATATCTGAACAATAACATTGAGCAAGACCATAGGTTCATCAAAAAACTAACACGTCCCATGATGGGCTTCAAATCGTTTCGTTCAGCTTCAGCAACATTGCAGGGTATTGAGATTGCACATATGATCCGTAAGTGTCAGTTCGGTATAACGACCCAATTTGCATTCCGACAATTTGCTGCGTTCGCTGGATAATTGTGCCTAACGATTGCGATAGCTCTACCTCATAATAAAATTTGCGACAAAGCCGCATTGATTGCCACCAAATTATAAACAACATCAAAAGTCCCAAACCCCAACCAAAAATCAGAGTTGCTACAAAGGACCAAAAGCCAAAGAAATTATCTTCTAAAGACCCGTCTTTACGAATGAAGTTTCTATACCACAGAGCCGCTGTTACAAAAACAGTTGGATTAAGTTGCCTTGATATTTGATGTTGGCCAGCTGTTCTGGTGATTTCGCCCAGCAGACTCCACACGTTTGAAAGATTCATGTGTATATATGTATACAATGAAGCTGTTAAAATAGGAGAAATTAAGAAATAAAAGTTTGTAGGAATTCTGATATTAACTATGGGTAAAACTGTTGCCGCACCGTATTCAAAGAAGTCACTGTCTTTGTGAGCCAACAATGTGACTCCAACAAAAACTAAGAAGCTGAGGTAGCCAAGCCAATTTGCTCGAGAGTTTTGGGCGACTCTATCAATCCGCGTAACAATATCGTCTTTAAGCATATGTTTGTGCCTTCAAATTTATTATTGACTAATATATGTCAATTGGAAACCCATTGGCATGGTTTCCTGCGGGGTAATAATTCCGAATTGATGAATGTACAAAAAACTAACATTACCATCAAAATGGTCTGCACTTCCAATGACTGTGGTCATCAAGATTTTGGTTACTATTCGATACCGCAAGTGAATTACAATTTTACAAATCTGTTGGCATATTCGCTTGCATAGCTGACATTGAGAAAATTTTTATCAGGCGGAAAATTGAGCCCAAATTGGTCTTCATACTAACTGTTGATATTCGACAATAAATTTGATGACGTCAGTAAGTCTCATGTATCAAATAAATTAAAGCTCGCCTGAGAATTAGCCCATATAAAAGATTATCTTACTTGATTATATCAAATTATTAAGTGAGCATTCAAAAATAACAATTAAGAATGGCTTATATAGGAGAGTACTATGGCTGAAAGTAGTTGGAGAAGCCCAGCGACAATAATTGCAATTGCTGGTCTGTGCGTATCATTATCAGGTAATGCAATTCAGTATGTTGAATAGCCCCTAGTTTGTTAGACACTCGGCATCTTCATTTCCTGTTGCTTTTCAAAATTGATTGGCGACAGCATTCCGTTGTTAGCATGTTTTCGTTTTGGATTGTAGAACATCTCGATATAATCGAACACATCTGAC
>JBGCEN010000044.1:0-10231 GCA_045106435.1 Rhodothermales bacterium | reverse complement strand
GTGTCGGTGTGTCGGTGTGTCGGTGTGTCGGTGTGTCGGTGTGTCGGTGTGTCGGTGTGTCGGTGTGTCGGTGTGTCGGTGTGTCGGTGTGTCGGTGTGTCGGTGTGTCGGTGTGTCGGTGTGTCGGTGTGTCGGTGTGTCGAAAAAATTTTTGTTAATACGTAATTTACTTTACACACTGCTTAGAGCAACCCTTCTATTTAAGTACAAGACACCCCAAAAAAGTTTTTGACTTCCAGACTCACCGACTCTTCGTCAAGCCAATATCCCCTTAACAACCTTACCATGCACATCTGTAAGTCTGAAGCGCCGGCCCTGGAATTTGTAGGTAAACTTCTCATGATCGATGCCAAGCAAATGGAGTAATGTTGCCTGAAAGTCGTGAACGTGCACCGGGTTCTCTACGATGTTGTATCCAAAATCATCGGTACGCCCATAGCTGATTCCTGGCTTCACACCGCCGCCGGCCATCCAGATTGAAAAACAACCCGGATGATGATCCCGGCCAAAGTTTTCATCTGTGAGTTGTCCCTGGCTGTAATTCGTCCGACCAAACTCGCCCCCCCAAATCACGAGGGTGTCTTCAAGCATCCCCCTTTGCTCCAAATCTTTCACGAGTGCAGCAGAGGGTTGGTCTACACTTTTCGCCATCGTCGCAATGTCCTTGGGTAGATTGCCGTGTTGATCCCAGCCCTGGTGGTACAATTGGATAAACTTCACACCTTTCTCGGCGAGCCGGCGAGCGAGCAAACAATTGGCCGCAAAGGTGCCGGGTGTTCTTGAGTCTTCACCATACAAATCAAATACATGATCTGGCTCTGCAGTCAAATCCATTGTTTCCGGAACGGAGGTCTGCATCCGATAGGCCATCTCGTACTGCGCTATTTTAGATTGAATCTCGGGATCTTCAACTTGCTCATATTGAATCTGCTGGAGTTCTTTCAAATAGTCGAGCTGCCTCTTTCGATCACCGTCTGTCATCCCGGCTGGATTGGAGAGATAAAGCACCGGGTCTTTCCCCGACCGAAACTGAATGCCCTGATGCTGCGATGTAAGAAACCCGCTCCCCCAAAGATGCGCATAGAGCGGTTGTCCACCACGCCGGCCTTCTGAAAGCAGTACGCAAAATGATGGCAGGTCTTCATTTTCACTACCCAAACCGTAACTAATCCACGAGCCAATCGATGGCCGGCCCCTGTGCTGAGAGCCTGTCTGAAAAAAGGTTATCGCCGGGTCATGATTAATGGCTTCGGTATACATCGACTTCACGAAGCATAACTTGTCCGAAATGCCACCAATATGCGGCAGCAGTTCACTCACCCAGGCGCCGCTTTGGCCATGCTGAGAGAAATCATAATGAGGCTTTGCCAAGGGCCAGGAACGCTGGCCGGCGCTCATCCCTGTAAGTCGCTGCTCGCCCCGGATAGACGCCGGCAACTCTTCTCGATGCCTTTTCACCAACTCTGACTTGTAATCATATAACTCCAACTGCGAAGGGCCACCGCTCTGAAACAGATAGATAACCCGCTTTACACGTGGTGGCACGTGCATGCCGCCCAAAGCGCCTAAATCAGGCCCCGTCATCGCCGGCTGTGCAGCAGCAAGACTTGCCGGGTTTACAATCGAAGCAAGCGCAGCTGCTCCGAGTCCCAGGGAAGTTCTCGTCAAAAACTTACGGCGAGAATAATGCTTTTCGTAATTATTACAGTGCATGGACTGATTGTAAGTCAAAAGTTAAAAGGCAAAAGCTTAACGTTGAATCTGTTGGTTTATGCTATTCTTTGTGCATTTCATCTTTTGGTGTAGGCTTCGTCGTGGTTGATCATGGTGTTTGCTACGATAGCCAGGGCTGCGGTTTTTGATAAATCCAACTGCTTGTCTCGGGGTCTTTCTCCCACACTTAATACTTCAATGGCTCTTTTCGGTGATGCCTCAAACCGGGTCAATTCATCTTCATAGAGCGAAGAGAATACATCGCTCTCTCTTTCAGAAGGACGCCGGCCAGTCAATGCCCTAAAACCGTACGTTATTTGATCAGCAACGATCTCCCCGCCCTCCTTCTGCATACGCTCTGCGAGTATCCTGCCGGCCTCTACAAATTGTGGATCGTTCATGAGGATTAGAGACTGTAATGGCGTACTGGTAGACTGACGCTGAACCGTGCATTCACTCCGATCCGTTGCATCAAATGCCATCATTGACGGCGGCGGTGACGTCCTCTTAATGAAAGTGTACAGGCTTCGGCGGTACAATCCCTCGCCTTGATCTGCTTCGAAGTTTAGCAGAATAGCCGAGAAGGTGCCTTTTTCATTCCACAGACCGTCTGGTTGATAAGGTTTTGCACTTGGGCCACCCACTTTCTGGACAAGGAGTCCACTTGCAGCCAGCGCATTATCCCGAATCATTTCTGCAGACAAGCGGTGACTTGTTGCACGCGCTAACCATTTGTTTGTGGGGTCAACATCCTCCAGGTCATGTCTGGGTCGAGAAGACTGCCTATACGTGGCAGAGGTAACGATAAGGCGCTGCAGGGCCTTCACATCCCATCCGGATGTAACAAATTCGGAAGCCAGCCAATCCAGTAATTCGGGATGTTCAGGCAAAGCACCCTGGTAGCCCATATCAGCCGGCGTCTCGACGATGCCTTTTCCAAAATACATTTGCCAAAACCGGTTGACTGCCACGCGCGCTGTTAGTGGATTGCCTTCATCAACCAACCATTCTGCCAGCCCAAGCCTGTTCTGGGGGGCCTGCTCATCAAAGGCCAATACAGCGGCAGGTGTCCCGGGGCGCACTTCTTCTGCCGGCTGATCATAAGCTCCGCGATACAGCACATGCGTTTTTCTGGCCTCGTGCATATCCTCCATCACCATGATCTCCTCTACAGGCTCAATTAAATCGTGCGATTTTTTTCTCAATTGGCGTAACGTCGTTTCCATTTTGAGAACTTCTGGCGCATTCTGGATACGGTGTGCAGCTATCAGCACCTCCTCAGTAGCAGCGCTATTGTTCACTGCCCTGTTGTTCACTGCCCTGTTGTTTAATGTACTGTTAGAACCAAGGCTCGCGACCTCATAGTCAGACAGTGTACGATCGTATATCCGCACGTCATCCATCATGCCTGCAAAGATGCCATTCTCGCCACTGAATCCCCTGTAGCTTTTGCCCAGGCGTAGCGATCGCTGGTTCAGCTCAAACCGTCCGTTTACCGGATGAATGCCTTTGTACAGTTTGTCAAAAAGCACTTCAGCGTCCTGCTTTGTGCCGTTGATATAGAGCGCAACGCCGCTGGCTTTACTCGATCCATCATAGGTCAGCGCTACATGGCTCCATTCATTGAGTTGAATGCCGGCTTTTGTTCTTACATGAATTCGATTGTCTGGCAATGCATGCGTCAAGCGCGCATGCACTCTGTTCAGGCTATCCAGAAATACTTCATGGCCCCGCCAGTAAGAGTCTTTACTGTCAGCGTTGCTAAAGAGCGCTGCATAGTTTTCTGCTTTAGCAGGATTCGCCCATAAGGCATATGAAAAGTGATCAAAACGCTCAAACAGTCCTGCTTTTTGCAAAGTTAAAAAATCAAAGTCATAATCCAGCTTTACCGCTTTCCCAATCACACCATCTACAAATTCGATTTCCCCGGAAAGCGTAGCGTCTTCAGCGCCTCTAACATTGTTAGGCGTTGTTTTTTCGGTGCTTTTATCCATTGGATAGTGCGCGACCAATCCATTATCGAGCGAGAGTGATACATCGCCGGCCTCATTCTTCACCCGCTCAGCTACGACTCTCTTACGCTGTTCGATTAAATCGGCAAGTGCTGAAATACTGTCCTGCAGTGCCTCATACTGCATTTCCTCATCTCCCTCGAACAGAAGAAGCATAGGGCCAGCATTTCCATCATTTCCAGTCATCCCCACCTCATTCACATTATTAAAAAAGGCAGACATCTGGTAGTATTCTTTTTGCGTTACCGGATCAAACTTGTGGTCGTGGCAACGGGCGCACTCCATGGTCAATCCCATAAAAGCGCGTGCCGTTGTGTTTGTACGGTCCGCTACATACTCAAGGCGATACTCCTCATCCACAATCCCGCCTTCGCCCGTCATCTGGTGGTTTCGATGAAAAGCGGTCGCCAGTTTTTGTTCAGCTGTTGCATCAGGTAAAAGGTCGCCGGCAAGTTGGAGCTTGATGAACTCGTCATACGACATGTTCTCATCAAACGCTTTAATCACCCAATCCCGCCAGGGCCACATCATCCGGTAGCCATCGGCGTGGTATCCATGCGAATCTGCATATCTCGCAATGTCCATCCAGTCAACTGCCATGCGTTCTGCATAGGCGGTGGTACCCAGTAGTCTGTCGACCACTTTTTCGTATGCGTCTTCAGAGGTATCAGCAAGAAAAGCATCGATGTCTTGTACAGAAGGGGGCAATCCGGTTAGATCCAGATGCAGCCGGCGAAACAGCCTTTCCTGGCCGGCTTCTTCAGAAGGCTGAATGTTTTTGCTTTCAAGCTTTGAGAGTATAAAATAATCTATTTCGTTTTTCGGCCATTCTTTTACAGTTACAACGGGCAGCCCTGGTTTTTCAGGCGGAATAAATGCCCAATGCTCTTTCCATTCAGCACCTTGATCTATCCACTTGCGAATCAGCCCGGTTTCGTAAGCAGTGAGCTTAAGATTTGACTCCGGAGGTGGCATTGCATAATCAGGGTCCTCAGATACAATACGATGAGCAACCTCACTACGACGCAAACTACCTGCTACAATCGCACGGCCGCGAGGCGATTCGGTGAGTTGGCTAAATGCACCCTCTTCTGTATCCAGACGCAAATCTGTTTCCCGCGTATTCTCATCGGGACCATGACACTTGTAGCAACGATCAGACAAAATGGGTCTGATGTGATAATTAAAATCCACAGTCTCTGGTAAGCTCGCCAGCAATGCTTCGTCTTCCGAAATGGGAGGATTACACGCAACGAGTGTCGCTAGCAGGCCAAAACCTAAAACCTTTACAAAGCTTCGCATTTACTTAATTGATTCTGGAGAAGACTGCAGGGAGGGAGCATTTTCCTCCTAACCCAAAATGCCATTTTGAAACATCATTAGCAAGGAAGCGAACGGCTAAATTAGACACACGGCACCATGGTGATTAATGGATCCCTTTAGTTTCACTTAGCTGAGAAGCCTCTCTTAACCACACCCGTGATTTCTGCGAAGGTAAGAATCCAGAAAAATTAGCGACTATGGCCCAAAAGACTGGATCTCTGCCTTCGCAGAGATGACGGGTGCGGTTAATAAAGTCTGCAGAGCTTTCTCATCGCAAGTGCAACGATTCCATTGACACCTAGGGACCTACGCAGGAATGACGGACGAAATTGACAGATCGCTTCTGAATCATTCAGGCAGTCCCTTTTTCACAAAAGAGCACAAAAAAAGGGACCCAGTTTTTGACTGGATCCCTTAAAATCTTCGTAAGCTGTTTACAAGATTTACTCGAATCTGATGTAAACTTCCTGTCCTTCTTCCACTGCACTTTCTGCAGCTTTGGCAAAGGTGTCTATAACATCTTCAGTAGAAGCGCCGGCAGAAACGTTCATTTCTGTTCGGCCATCGTTCATACCCATGGCCCCACCAGAGGCGCAGGTTACTTTGATGTGGATAGGCGTGAAAATGCCAAAGGTAAGGCTGGCAACCAGAGAGTTCACAAAGCTATGCTCCGTTTCAACGATAGCAACACCGCTTGTGCAGGTATCGCTGGCTTTTACTACAGATGGAGGCACAAGTCCATAGACCCAACCTGCAGCAAAAGGAATATCAATAATCTGGTCAGATGGTGTAAGTCCTGTTTCAATTCTTGCGTGATAACAGCCAGTGAGCGTTGAACAAACCAGCAAAGCTAAGGCGATACTTTTAATGCGATACATATTCAGTATAGAGATTTGTGGCTAATAATTGAACAGTAAGTATAACACCATTTTGTGCTCAAAGAAAGATCTCAAGATGAAGAAAAAACTTATTTAAACACATCTTCATTATCTAACCTAATAGGCAGACAAAGCTTAAAGCTACCACCCTTCTCTATCGCGCAGGCCGGTAATGTGGGCAACATGATGTTTACCATGCCACGCATACAATCCAACAAGCCAGCCTAGCGTTAATTTTTTTCCTGTTTCTGGATGAACAAACGCTTTTTGCCAATCATTTCCCTCCATTGATTTCAGCAACAAAACCCACTTTACATGAAGCGTCTCCAGAAAGTCTAAATTTACGTCTACCGGCGTAGCAAGTACATCGGAAGTTGTTGCCCATTCATTTTGATTATAAGCCTTGATCGTAGGCGTTGCTTCTGTAAGCGTCCATTTGAAGCGAATTACACTATTCAGGTGGCTATCTCCGATATGATGCACAAGCTGCCTTACAGTCCAACCCTCAGGGCGGTATGGCGTATCCAGTTGCGCTGATGTAAGCCCGTCAAGTGCCTGTCTCAGTAAAGCCGGCATCGCCTCAATGTCAGCGATACTCTCCTCGATGTATGCCGCGTTAACTTCTGCTGCCGGCTGATATTTACCAATTGGATAACGTAAATCTGTCATAATCTAGCCATTGTTCATTTTGAATCGATAGATATTGGAATCACACTTTTGCTCAGCAATCATTTTACTGCGATACATAAGAGAGAGAAACGGTTTTCCAGCGACCTTCAAACTTCAAAAGCGTAAAGGCATCAATACCACTCCATTTCATGAGCTTCCCTTCCTCACCAAATTCAGCATCGTAGTGCGCCCAAACCTGCGCGAGCTTCCCTTCAACCTTTACTGCTGAAGCTGTCATGCGCTCACTAAAAATTGGTTTGCTTCCAGGGCCGTTTGGCGCTTGCTCAACAAATTCAGGTATTGACGAAACCCAAACACTGGGAGCTGTCTCGCCTGCGGCCGGCCAGATTGTCGCAAGGGTTGCACCGTCCCAGAAATGATCAGAAAAAGCCTCCCAATCACGATCGCTAAAATCGAGGTAATATTGCTCGATTTCTTTCAGCACCTCAGCCTCCAAGCTACTATCCTGTTCAACCTGCGAGTCCTGGGCCATGGATGCGGGGGAAATAATCGCTGCGAAAAATAGAACGGTAAAGAAAACGGCAGACTGAATCATTCGGGGCAATAATGTGGCTACCATAGCGCTAACGTCATTTGATTAAGAACGCGGTCCTTGTCAATATAGTTGATTCGGTTTCCATATTAATCAGATAAACACCACTTGGCAAATCAGCGGCATCCCATTGTATTGTATGCGATCCGGGTGCAACCGTTTTGTTTGAGAGCAGACGAACCTCCTTGCCCAGCATATTATACACTCGAATTTTGACCTGGGAAGCGACAGGCACATAATACTCGATGGTAGTCGAGGGGTTAAATGGATTCGGATAGTTTTGTGAGAGATGGAACGTGGTTGGGGTTTCCTCTGCCTCATCCAGAGAAGTAGGCAATGCGCCTGTAAAGTACATGTAGAACATGAACTGCATTTCATCTGAACTGAGTAGTCCAAAATTTATCGTGTTGTTGGTCTGGTTGTCGTACGTGGTTACCAGCCGCACACGGTCGCCGGCTTCAAACGAAAGCGGCGGATCGAGATGTAGCAAAGGCGGGTGCTCCCAGTCGTTGGTCCAGTACAATAACTTGCCGTCGTGTGCACCACCAACGCCCTCAATTCTAAACTCCGTCATGTGTTCATGCGCGTGCGCCCACATTTGCAACAAGTGCCGCGTCTCATCAAACTGAAACGTTTTAGAAACGGTTGTTACCTGATTTGGCGGCAGCACCAGATCTTGATTGCTAAAATTAGCTGGCGATGCTACAAAATCTACATCCGCTTCATCAACGGTGAAGATGTTGGTGTACACCTCACCAGTAAGCGGGGCATCAGATCGATTTACGCTGTGCGAATTCAGATCAAACCCGGATCCAGCCGGCAACCTGAGTGCTACACCTTCTGGAAATTGAAATCGCGTGTACGGTGTCTGTGTGCCAACAAAAAAGCGAAAGGGAAACAAGACATTCAGTTGAAGAAATGCCGCCAAATTAAGATTCCCGTTCTGCTGACGAACATCTCGATATGCTAGCGCCGGCGGCGTGCTCACGCCTTCGGGGTAATTGTACAAGATAAAATGGTGACTCCCGGGTCGCATCGAGATTTCATAGCCACTCACAAACAGATCTTCTTCGGTTTTAAAAGGTTCATAATAGAGAAATTCCCTGTCGTGGACTTCAGCCGGCCACACTTCAAAAGGGCCTATATGAAATTGCATGCCCTGTGCGGGTGGCTCCAAAGGAATAAATTCGGGCGCCTCGTACCGTGTCTCATCATCCAGTAGCCCCTCATCAGCAACGATCCCAGTTTCCGGAGCCCCGGCCTCTATCCATGCAGTAATGAAGTTAATCTCGCCCGCCGTTAGCGATGGTAAACCCAGCGGCATCAACGATCCATAATCGGGATGTTCTGCGTAGAAATGAGACTGATTGGGTGCATTAATCTTTTCCCACAGAAAGCTCATATGCGGCGCCGGCAATCCACCAACGGAGCTAATCCGAACAAGGCCTGCGCTTGCCGCGGCGCTGTTACCCGGCACTACATCAATCAGGTTATCATAAGCAACATCTGCAGTGAGCACCAGCCCTGACTGTGTAGCAAAGGAGGACCCCTGAACATGGCACTGCACGCAATTATTGTTAAATATCGTTTCCTGGATTACATCCCAGGTGGATGATTGCCCAAAAGCGAGAGATGGTAGAAGTAATAGAAAAACGGGGGCCAGAAAGCGTGAGTAGTGTGTACTTGTCATGGATACTATGCCCGTGCAGAAAGATTTATCTGGATTTTGAAATTGAACCTGTATCAATCAAGTCAGCCCCCGTTCACTGAAAAATTGAAACTGCCTGTTAGAAATTTATAGGATGCGGGGAAGAAAGAGGGATAATGAGCGATTGCTTCCTCTCCTGTCTCCAGTACTTGATGCGCTAATCGAATATAAGTTGCGTTATCTAATATAATCCGGCGGTAATTAAATCTGGGTATTCAGTAACGCTTTGATTGAATTCATCACCTGACGATCAACTTGTTCTCCGTCATAATGCCGCAACAATCCGTCCAATGCTGTAACACTTGCATCGTACAAGCCGGCCATCTCCACTAAATTGATGAGCATCTCTAACTCGGCATATAATTGTTCTGTCCAGGTAACCAGTGTAATATCCCGCATAACGGTCATGAAATACTCCGGCGTTCCCTTCCAATCTTTTACAAGAGAGAACGTTAAGTGTGACCAGACACTGTACCCAATTTTTGTCTGGTAGTGCACATCCGTCTCAGCATAATTACAATCACCCGTATGCATCCTTCGCATAATGGATGTTAGTTTTTCATCTGTCTCTTCATAGGAATCAGGGTGATATGCCGTTACCCAATCATTCTCTAATTCCTGAAGCGAGTATCCCAAATAATGCTCAAGCGAGTCGTCAACGTGATGCCAAGCATGCGTATCGGCTGAGATCAGCACGATATAAGGTCCTTGATGTTGATGCGGATCAGGGACAAACTTTCTATACAAACTATAGTCGGCGTATTTTCTGTAGAAACGAGATTGACTTACCAGAAAATCACCTATGTAACGAAATCTCGAACTATCTGCTTCGATGCGCTGCTTTAGTGCAGCAAAAGCACGAACGCCTGTTTTCAGAAAGCAGGTGTTAATAGCGTGCAGAGCAGAAAGTGACTCGTCACTTCTTGTTGGAATAATTCTAATACTCATGGCAACCGGTATATCCGGGCCGCGAGTTTGCGCAAGAGGCAATAAGAGCGGCCGTAATCAGAATTGATAAACAGGAAATCAAGGTAGCCGGTAGCGCCAAGAGTTCGGTTAAGAACGTGTCACGATTTGATGCAAAGTCTATGAAAAAAATGAATACGGTGATTCATCATCCACTGGCCATTCTTTTGCTCCTATTTAAACAATGGCCTATATCCAGTAACCAATCTTATTTAGCCGCGTGCTTATTCAGCGCCAATCACTTCTTTAGATAATATGCACAACACGCTTAGCTCGACTTTGTCCTTTTGGACAAAGTCTCGAATATCGAACACCGATCAAGGAATGTCCAATGTTGAAGGGTTTTTAAGCGCTATCTCGATGTTAGACATACCTTTTGAGTCTTCGCCGTTTAAGTTATCCATGTCTA
>JBGCEN010000043.1:0-12606 GCA_045106435.1 Rhodothermales bacterium | reverse complement strand
GTAAAAGTAATAGAAAATAATTTCCTGACCAAAGGAATGCACCGTTATGCGCTGGACTTTTCTGATCTGCCAGCCGGCTTGTATTTTTATCGATTGAATGTTGGAGATTCAGAGCAATATAAAATGTCTATGCTCCGGCTGTAATATCCTTTTCAAAGCACATAGAACCACAGGGTTTGTCAGAAACAAGGGGATCAACTTATTTTTAAGCCAGCAGGATCAATAACCACCCCCATCTTCCGTGGAAAATCATATTCGACATCACCGGCCTCAAAGCCGGCTCGTTGCATTCCTCTATAAACTTCACACCACCAGATGCCAACTACGTTAGGCTGCGTGGGTAAAAATGCCATCGAATGCTCTTTCCCAAGCTAACTGCCCATAATCCAGAATAACGTACCCGCTGTTCTCTCAGTTGGGAGCAATGATACACCATCACACCTGATCCCCCATGAGAACTATGATATTTTTTTAGAGAAACTATCAGATTCATACCATTGGCTTCAGCGTACACAAGCACACAATTAATGCTTTTGTACCCAACAAGGGTCAGCTATTGGTGCGTAACCCACCTCTTGTATCTAGAAACCTCCTTTCGTATTGTTGTCATTCACATTTACTCCTGGTTCAATGCCCTATATAACCTCTCGCCGGCAATTCATCAATCGACTATCCGTCGGCATGGGCGGACTCCTTGCATCTTCCAGCCTCATTGCAAGTTGCGGCCCTGAAGACACGGTTCACGTAGCCAAACAAGATGCTGATGCCTGGCAGCGCGTGCCGGAGATTCTTGCTCGCATCCGTCCTCCTCGCTTCCCTGACAGGGACTTTCTCGTGACGGATTTTGGAGCCATTGAAGGAGGAACTACAGATTCTACAGACGCTTTTCGCCAGGCCATAGCGGCATGTGCGGAGGCAGGAGGGGGCCGTATAATTGTACCGAAAGGCGTATTTCTCACTGGCCCGATCCACCTGCGTTCAAATATAAATCTACACATTTCGTCCGGGGCTACACTGCGCTTTTCAACAGATCCCGCTGACTATCTGCCGGCTGTATTTACGAGATGGGAAGGCGTTGAATTGATGAACTACTCTCCGCTGATCTACGCTTTTGAACAGGAGAATGTAGCCGTTTCCGGTACCGGAACAATCGATGGACAAGCAGAAGTTTCAAACTGGTGGCCATGGAAAGGAAAAGAGGAATACGGCTGGAATCAAGAAATGCCTGAACAGGGACCAGCCCGGGAACGCTTGTTTAAGATGGCTGAAGATGGCGTGCCTGTGCAAGATCGCCTATTCGGAGCAGGTGATTATCTACGCCCGAGTTTTGTTGAGTTCTACCGATGCAAAAATGTGTTGATCGAAGACATAACCATCCTGCGCTCTCCAATGTGGCTGCTTCACCCGACACTGTGTACAAACGTTACGGTACGTGGCATTACTGCACGCTCACACGGCCCAAACAACGACGGTTGTGACCCGGAAAGCTGTACTGACGTACTCATCGAAGATTGTTTTTTCGACACTGGCGACGATTGCATAGCCCTCAAGTCGGGCCGCAACGCTGACGGACGGCGTATTGGAACCCCTATCGAGAACGTTGTCATTAGAAATTGCACCATGCGCGACGGCCATGGCGGTGTCGTTATCGGAAGCGAAATTTCAGGTGGGGCGCGCAGTGTATTTGCGGAGCATTGTGAGATGGACAGCCCCAATCTTGAACGGGTATTACGCATCAAGACAAATTCAGTGCGGGGTGGTTTTGTAGAAGGGGTTTACATGCGTGATGTGAAAGCCGGCCAGGTATCTGATGCCATTATCCGGGTTAACTTTCTCTACGAAGAAGGTGATGCCGGAACGTTTGACCCAGTTGTAAGGGATATCGATGTACGCCGTGTTACCAGTAAAAAAAGCATGCACGCCCTGTATCTCATCGGCTACCCGGACTCCCCCGTGCGTGACGTGCGCGTGGTTGATTGCCAATTCTCTGGTGTCGAGAAAGAGAGCATCATCAAAAATGTTGCCGGCCTCGATCTAATGAAAGTTACCATAAATGGCGAACCCGTTGACCAGAGTGATTCCTAGTTACGGGAACAATTCCACTTATATTCTCCCCAACGCACGCTCAATATCACGATCTTTTTATGTCATTCAACAAAATGGTGTTGAATGACATCTTTCTTTTCTTGCACAAATACAGCAGCATGGCCCCCTCTGTATAATCTCCTCTGCCTAAAATGTCTAATAGAGTACGCCTGATTGATATCGCCAAGGAGTTAAATCTTACCAAAGTTGCTGTATCCAAAGCACTACGCGATCATCCAGACATTTCAAAGAATACCCGGGAACTGGTCAAGCAGACTGCAGAAAAGATGGGCTATACTCCTAATCTGCTGGCCCGATCACTCTCTTCCCAGCGATCCAACATCCTGGGAGTTGTTGTACCTAAAATAGCGCATACCTTTTTTTCCTCTGTAATAGAAGCCATTCAGGCAGAAGCCACAACCCGGGGTTACGGGATTATTCTTGCAGTTTCCAATGAAAATGCCAGCCTTGAACGGGCGCACATAGAACGACTGTTGGACATGCGCGTGGATGGACTTCTTGTTTCGGCAACACAACAGAAACCAGACCTTAAAGGCTATCAGCGCATCAGAGACTTGAAGATACCGCTGGTTTTTTTTGACCGTAAGGTTGATGGCATGGATTTTAACAGCGTAACTGTTGACGATAGAAACGGGGCCTTTAACTCAGTTGACTTCCTGATTAGTAAAGGATATAAAAAGATCGCACATATTGCCGGCACCTCAACCCTACAGATTGGGCGTGAACGTCAATTGGGCTTCAGGCTTGCGATGCAGAAAAACGGGCTCCACGTCCCCGAATCGTGGATTATAGAGGGAGGGTATAATGAACAACATGGGTACGATGCATTTCTCAAAATCATAGAAAGCAAAGAGATTCCCGAAGCTATCTTTGCAGTTACATTTCCAGTAGGTCTGGGCATAAGGGGGGCAATACGGGAACACATGCCCGAGTTGCTCGACCGGATAGCCATTCTGACATTTGGAGATGGAGGACTCAACGAATTTTATATGTACCCACATTTCTGTGTGCGCCAGCCTACACAAGAAATGGGGCAGCAGGCCGTCGAAATAGTACTTGCTGAAATCAACGCAACAGGACCACCTCCTACAAGAGAAGTTATACTCGATACACGACTGGTAACACCCAAAGATTTTCGTTTGCCGGGTGTTGACGATTTGATTCCTCGCTAACTTTGGTGGATATCCTTGCAACTTGGAACGGATTAAAGTACCTTCTTAACCGGTTAAGTTGCCGGACAGCGAATAAATTCGCTAAAACAGGGGCTTCGATCTCACCATCAACAAAAGGCGCGTTCAGAGCAGTATTCTGCTATTGTAAGTATTATGCACCATTACACGCTTTTTCTCGTCCTGGCTCTATCAAGCGCCTTGACAGTGTTTGCACAAGAAACCGTTTATGTTGCTTCTGATGGCGGCATCTTTGGTACGGGCAGCCGGCTCGATCCATATGGATCGATTGAGGTTGCCCTGGATAATGTTTCAGCAGGCGACACCATCTTTGTCCGGGGTGGCACTTATACCGCACCCAATTCAATCCGAATCGACAAAAGCGGAGACGAAAACGCCTACTTGTTCATTTGGGCTTATCCCGGAGAGACTGCTGTTTTCGATTTTACCGGTGCTCCCAGGGGATTTGATATTCGAGGCAGCTATTTACACCTTAAAGGACTCGTTGCTGAAAAAGCCGAGGACAACGGCATCTATGTAAAACAGGCCTCTTACAATATCATTGAGCAGGCTATTGCGCGTTTAAACGGCGACTCAGGAATACAAGTAGAGGATGGCTCCGCCTATAACCTTTTGCTCAATGTTGATTCCTACAGCAACTATGACGCCGGCAACAATGGAGAAAATGCCGACGGATTTGCTATCAAATTTGGTGTTGGGCCCGGTAATGTGCTCCATGGATGCCGAGCCTGGGGTAATTCGGACGACGGGTACGACTTCTGGTCGAGAGACGATTCGACCCATAATGGCGTTACCGTAGAGAACAGTTGGGCATTCCGCAATGGGCTTAACGTATGGGATGCGCCTGGTTTTCAAGGAGACTCTAACGGCTTCAAACTGGGGCATGGCCCGGGAGCCCACCTACTGATCGGAAACGCTGCCTGGGGACATCTTGCCCACGGATTTGATGTGAACGGTAATACAAGCGGTGTTACGCTCTACAATAACACCAGCATCCTCAATGGAGGCACCAATTTTTATTTCGATCACGATCAAAATGTCCAGCAAGCGCAGGCCATTCTCCGTAACAACCTCTCGTTTGGCGATGTGCGTATGGACCAGAGTATTGTTGATGACATCTCTAACTCATGGAATGCCGGCCTGCCAAACATTAGTGCTGCCGATTTTATCAGTATCAATGACACCGGTACAGATGGCCCGCGACAAGAAGACGGCAGTTTGCCAGATCTCGATTTCCTCCGCCTTGCCGCCGGCAGCGCTCTCATTGATACAGGAATAGACCTTGGCCTTCCCTACACCGGCCCTGGGCCCGATTTCGGTGCTTTTGAATCCGATGTTGAAAGTACTTCCATCAACAATCCTCCGAAATCCCCCATTCAACCTGAACTATCCCGGATCTATCCGAACCCATTTAATACGACTACACGCATCATCTTCGAAGTGCATACCACAGGACCTGCACGTCTTGAAATCTATGATGTACTGGGACGCCGTGTGGCAAGACTTTTTGATAGAGTAACAACAGCGGGGCAATACGAAGCAACCTGGAATCCAGCAAGCAACAGGTTGCCGGGAGGGATTTATTTTGCCCGGATTGAGGCTGCCGGCGCTGCAAAAGTACAGCGAATGGTATTCATCAAATAAAATTTAATTATCAGATACTGATGAGATTTGAGGTTCAAAGAGAGAGTCTTAAACACGACTTTTTACCAGTATAGCAGCGCTACTCGTAAAAAGATTAAATCTCATCAAATTCCTATACCTGCAAGACTAACACGATACAAGCAAAGGCTGAGTTTACCAACGGTTCTATAGGCTAAGCTCTTTTAACTGGTTAAGACAATCATGAGTCCATATTCAACAATCATTCAAGATCAGAATCGTTCTCGATCAGTGTCTTTCTCATGGGCAGGAAAAAGACTTGCATTTGCCAGTTTTCTGGTAGCGCTTCTATGCATACTTACAACCATGTCGGCTTCTGCACAAGGGACAATCCGAGGCGTTGTCTCGGACTCACTTGATGGAAGCACACTCATAGGTGCCAATGTTAGCCTTGCAGGAACAGCAGTTGGGACGGCGACTGATGAAAATGGCGCGTTTCGAATTGATCAGATACCGGCAGGCGACTATACCGTTCGCGTGTCGTATATCGGATATGAAAGCAAGATGCTTGGTATTTCGCTAGCTGATGGTGAAACAGTAACGCTTAACGTAACACTGGCAGCGAGTGTAGTTATCGGTGGTGAAATCGTGGTATCCGGACAGCTTGAGGGGCAGACTGCTGCGATCAATCAGCAGTTGAGTTCAAACACCATTGTTAATGTGGTTTCCGAGGAGAAGATACAGGAACTCCCTGATGCGAATGCAGCAGAATCAATTGGCCGGCTACCTGGAGTATCTGTTCAGCGATCTGGAGGAGAAGCCAACCAGATTATCCTCCGCGGTTTGGGGGGAGCGTTTAATAATGTGACGGTTGACGGCGTTCAGCTCTCGCCTACCGATGCCGCTGAACGAAGCATCGACCTCAGCGCAATTTCTCAAGGGTCGCTTTCAGGTATCGAATTGTTCAAAGCCCTTACACCCGACAAAGACGGAGATGCTATCGCCGGCTCTGTCAATTTTGTAACCCGACGCGCGCCGGAAAACAGAGAAATACGGGTTGATGTGTTAGGATCCTACAACGCACTTGCTGCTGACGCATCCCAGTATGATGCCGACTTCCGCTACGGGGAACGCATACTGGGTGGCAAGCTTGGCGTTCAGCTATCCGGTAACATTGAACGCCGTAACCGGACCAGCGAAGAGTATGATCCAGACTTCGACTGTTCCCAGAACGATTTTACCGTTTGTCAGATTGACGACCTTCAGCTCGACTACAATGATGAGATACGAGAACGTCGCGGCGCCGGCGCAATCCTGGATGTAGGAACGCCGGATGGTGGCTTTATCAAACTCAGTAGTCTCTACAACGAGACCTCTCGCAATCTCATTACATACGGCCGAAATTACCCAACAACTGGCGAACTACTGTTCTATACGGGCCGTGACCGCGAGCAGACGATTCGCGTGTATAGCAGCGCACTTACCGGAGAGAATCACATTCTCGGCCTAAACACCGACTGGGGCCTCTCATACTCCCGCTCAGCGTCTGATTACCCCTTTGACTTGACGTTATCATTCACTGAGCCGTCTACAACGGACGCGGAGGGCACTACTATTTCAGGAATGGCTCCAATCCCCAATAGTGTCAGGCGAGGTGATCCTGAAGGCATTATTCCATTTGCAATGAACAACTTCGAACAGGCCTATCTCTACTCGGGCTTCTTTCGCAATGAAGAAGCTTCCGACGCAGATATTGCCGGCTATCTCGATCTTGAAAGGGAATATGGCATTGGAACGTCGATTCGAGGCATGTTGAAGTTTGGCGGAAAGTTTCGCAGCAAAAGCCGCAATCGCAACCGTACCGAAGTGTTTTCGCCTTATTACAATACGCCTTTCCCCGACTGGGTTCAGCTTGATGACGGCACCGTTGTACCGAAGGACTTCTCAGGAACTTCGTTCCAGGATTACATCAGTAATGGAGAACTCGTAATCGCGAGAAATTTCATTGGCGGAGAGGAGCGAAGCGAAGGCATATTCGATGATCGATTTACACTTACGCCTGTGCTGGACAGAGACCTTTTACGTGAGTGGTATGATCTCAATCAATACGGCGTGCGAAACGATCAGGGATCTGACGTTGAATTCAAGGTGAATCGCGAGCCCGAAGTGGACTTCTACGACATCACCGAGCGGGTTGCCGCCGGATACCTGATGAGCACCCTCAATATTGGTAAGTCGGTAACATGGATTGCCGGTCTTCGCGTTGAAAATGAGAACAATGACTACGCAAGCCGATATGCCCCCAATGGACTTGACGGAGTTCCTGTTCCAACCGGATCTATCCGCGATACTTCGTCTACCTATACGCAGACCGTATGGCTGCCGAACATGCATGTTAGCATCCGTCCTACAGATTTCCTGACAATCCGATTGGCGGCTTACCGGGCACTTGCCCGCCCCGACTTTAATAATCGATTGGCGAATACAGTTGCACGTCGGGCCGGCTTCTTTTTTCCTGGAAACAGCATCGTAATTGGCAATCCAAATTTAAGGACAGCTACTGCCTGGAACTACGAGGCCAATGCGTCCTTATTCGGACCAAAACTTGGCCTTTTCTCTGTCTCAGGTTTTTACAAACGTATTGATGACTTTTTTCAGGTTATTAACGGGCTCCGGTATAAAGGCAGCGCCATATTCGAAGATCTAGGTATCGAATATGACAGTCCCTTCGGCAACGAGGCCCAGTTCCAGCTCCGCGTACCCTATAACCTCGACGAGGCAACCACGGTTTATGGGCTTGAAGTAGAACATCAGACAAACTTCAGCTATCTCTCTGGGCCGCTTTCGGGTATTGTGCTGGCGTACAACTTCTCTGTCGTACGCTCCAACACGCTTGTCCCACGCGTGCGCGTAGAAACAACCATCGTTGAACGGCCACCGTTTCCTCCTATTGAAACGCCAATATTTGTGCCTTATGAGCAAGAACAAAAACTCCAACGACAGCCTGACTTCTTTGCCAATGTCTCACTAGGCTATGACTATAAGGCATTCTCTGTTCGGCTCTCCATGTTTCATCAAGCAGCTTTTACAACCTCGTTTGCCGCCAATACCCAAATTGGTAATGACGGCCTTCGCGACAGTTACACCCGCCTTGACCTTGCCATGAAGCAAGCAATTGGTAATCGGGTATGGATCCTCCTTAACGTCAACAACCTGACTGGTGTAGAGGAGCGATCCATTTCTTACAACTCGGTTCTCAACCGCAGACTCGTTAACAACAGCGAAATCTACGGAGCAACCGTCGACCTAGGCTTAAGATTAACTTTTTAATCCGCTTGATACCTAATCATACATCCACCTAATCCCCTTAAAAGCTTATGAAAATCAAACTACGCTTTCTAACACTTACCTTAACGCTATTTATGGCGGGTATTGCTACGGCGCAGACTGATCCACAAGTCTGCCCAACAGATCAGGCTGTTTGTGCCGTTGAGAATGGACAGACGCTCAATCTTGTTATCAATGGCGACACCACTGCTACAGGTGAACGCGCGCACGCAGACCGTATTTATGAATTGCAGCGCGACGGCATTTATCTCATGAATGCAGATGTGCGTAATGACGGATATCACCTGCGTGTATACGGCGCAGAAAGCACAGAAGGTGCTATTCCACAAGTATACACCGCACTCAACCCAACCAGTGGCAGTCCTGTTGGTGACCCATTTGGGATGCAGGGAGACCTTACACTCCGAAATTTCTCTTTTTCAGGTGTACTGCCTGAGGACGTGTCCGGACAACTCCCCGATATCTCTACCCGTATTGTACGCGTGCGTGCTCCGGGATTCGATCTTGTAATGGACAGATTAATCGCTGTCAACCTCAAGGCAAGCATTGTTCGTGCGCAGTCGGCCCTTCGCAAATTTGAAATGACCAACAGCGTTTGGGCAAACTCCGGCTGGCTTGGTGATAACGGAACCAACTTCGGTGCCGGCAAAGGCATTGACCTGCGCGACGGATCTATCGACTCGCTGATTATGAGGAATAACACCTTCGTAAACTTCACCGACCGTGTGCTTCGTCACCGTAACAGTACAGGGCCTATTCAGAATATGGTCTTCGACCATAATACACTCATCAATACGATTTCATATCATGGTATGATCGCGCTTGGTGTTGTTGGTGAATCTATTCAAATTACAAACAACCTGTTTGTTGATGCATTTGCCGCCGGCGCTGATTCAAGCGACGTAGTACGCCAGGAAGAGTTCAATGAATCCGGCGAGTTGTATGCCAACGGCAATGCGAAGATGAATTGGATTCAGTCCGTACCGAATGAAACCACAAACTGGAATATCTCCAACAACCATTATGCGGTTTCGGACGAGCTCCAGGCGTTCTACGACGCATACGGCGATGGTGCTGGCGACGACGGAAATCCTGATAACGGAGCTGATGGAGACAATGATATTATTGGCGAAGGTGATCCTCTAACAGATCATATCATGAGCCGGCTTACAAATCCAACAACAGCTTTTGGAAAAATCGACTCACCTGGATTCACGAACGTACCTGCTTCACCTATCGGCATGCTCACATGGTACCGTACCGATACGGGACGCACAAAAGAAACAATTACGTTTGATGCAGCAACGGACGACTACGACCGACGTGACACAGCGTACTTCCTTGATGATTTTGATGCATCCTATGCAAATACTTCGCCTGCTTACACTGCTGGAGAAGGTGGCTGCCCGGTAGGTGACCTCACCTGGTTCCCGGAAATTGATGCGGCTGCATGTATCGAAGCGGCTACAGCCATCGAACGTATCTCTGCTGAAGTACCAAGTGAGTTCGAACTCATGCAAAACTTCCCTAACCCATTCAATCCGCAGACAAACATCAGCTATGCGTTGCCATCTGCTTCCAATGTTTCACTTGTTGTCTACAACGTGATGGGCCAGGAAGTGGCACGTCTTGTTGACAATCAATCGCAAACTGCCGGCGTGTACAATGTTACCTGGGGCGGGGTAGATCAAGCTGGTCGCAGTGTACCATCGGGTGTCTACTTCTACCAACTCCTGTCGGGTAACACACAGCAGACGATGAAGATGACATTGATCAAGTGATGTAAAAATTGATTAACATCTAGCTTTACCCAACTGTAGAGCTATTAAGAACGGTGGTTCGTCAGTCTGGTTTTCATAATCAACCGGCGAACCACCGTATTTATTTAATACCATGCGATATCTGATATTTTTACTGCTCCTTGGTCTGTTTCCGGGCATTGTTGATAATGCACCTGTCACTATTTACCTGGCTGGTGATTCTACAATGGCCGAAAAACAGCATGATAAACGACCGGAGACAGGTTGGGGCGAAGTGTTGCAGCATTACTTTGATCCTGCTGATGTACGCGTGGAGAATCACGCACGTAATGGAAGAAGCACAGTAAGCTTTATCGAAGAAGGACGATGGCAGATTATTGTTGACAAATTACAAGCCGGCGATTATGTCTTTATTCAGTTTGGCCATAACGACCAGAAAGAAAATTCTGATCGGTATGCATCGCCTCAACAGTATGGTGATAACCTGATCCGATTTGTGCGCGATGTGCGTGCAAAAAAAGCAACACCCGTGTTACTCACTCCCGTAGTGCGCCGGCGCTTCGACGACAACGGCCAGTTCTACGATACCCACGGCGAATACCCCGATGCAGTACGCCGGGTCGCCACTGAACAAAACACACCACTAATTGACATGCACCATAAAAGCCGGGCAATCCTCCAGCAGTATGGTGCAGAAAGATCTAAAAGACTCTTTTTGCTGCTTGCTGCCGGCGAATATCCAAACTATCCAAATGGATTGAACGACAATACCCACTTCTCAGCACGCGGCGCAAACGTCATGGCAAAGCAAGCCGTAGACGGAATCTATGAGAATGATCTCAATCTTGTCTCCTTCCTGCAATCCGCAATGCCTCCCGCATACAACGCTATCGTCGACGCATCTTATACAGGATCTGCCGGTGCGCTTGTGGCCAGCACTCCAACGTTCAACACCATTGGAGCCGCGCTTGCCGCTGTTCCGGAAAACAACGAAACTCCGTTCGTCGTTTTTATCCGTCAGGGACGTTACTACGAAAAACTCAGTATAGATCGGCCGTTCATTCATCTCATAGGCGAGAGCCAGGAACGTACGATCCTCACATTTGACAATTCGGCGAGTACGCCGGGGCTAGATGGCAAAGCGCTTGGTACAAGTGGAAGCTTTACATTACGCATCACTGCACCAGACTTTCATGCAGAGAACCTGACCATAGAAAATGGCTTTGACTACCCTGCCAATAAGGCCCGGCCCGACGGCGATCCAGCAAAAATGCAGAGCCCCCAAGCGGTAGCCCTTTTAACTACAGCCAAAAACGATAGAGCCGTTTTCCGAAACTGCACCATCATCGGTTATCAGGATACACTTTTCATCAACAGCGGCCGGCATTATTTTCATCATTGTCGCATCCTTGGCCATGTCGATTTTATCTTTGGGGCCGGCCAGGCAGTATTTGATGCTTCCGAGATTGTCTCAAGAAACAGGGTTGCCAAAGATCCAACCGGCTATGTGACCGCTCCGAGTACGCCCATTTCGTTTCCTTACGGTTTTCTGTTTGTAGATAGTCGCTTCGTGAAAGAAACACCAGATCTTCCTGCAGGCTCTGTACGACTCGGCCGCCCCTGGCATCCCGGCTCTGATTTGCGTGCCAACGGCAATGCTGTATTTATGCATTGTTATATGGACGACCATATTGGGCCTATAGGATATGCTCCCATATCAGGCCGTAATGAGGCAGGAGAACGGATCTGGTTTGATCTGGAGCCGGGCTCTCGTTTTTTTGAATATGATAACTACGGACCCGGCGCTATCAAAAGCCCGGAGCGACCTATGCTAAGCGCCAGGGAAGCAGCCTGGTTCATTCCCGCACAAGTATTAAATGGCTGGAACCCAAACGAGAACAAGTATATCGAACATCCAACGATGAATTTAGAATATTGAAGCGTTTGAAAAACACTTCGTAATTGGACATTCCTCGTTGGATGTTCGATATTCGAGACCTTGTAGAATGGACATAGTCGAGCTTAGAACCTGTCTACGACCAATGACCGAGATAGTAAACAGGTGCTTAGCACCTGTCTACGATCTATTTCCGAGGTGCATTGTGCGCCCTTTTTGCCCATATCTGCGTTCCTTTTTGCGCCCGATGCGCTGCATCGAACACAAAAAGCGCCTTGATTTGAACAAAAATTGCTGCAAATGCAATCTCGGCCATAGACCGTAGACAGTTTCTAAGCTCGACTTTGTCCAATAAGAAAATGTCAAAGCCTCTTTTTAGCGCCACCAAAGTCTTTTTCGATTATTTATACGTCTCGGTTTACCAACCAGACCTGGATAAATTAAACGGCGAAGACTCAAAAGGTATGTCTAACATCGAGATAGCGCTTAAAAACCCTTCAAAATTGGACATTCCTTGATCGGTGTTGGATATTCGAGACTTTGTCCAAAAGGACAAAGTCGAGCTAAGAAACTGTTGAGATTTAATCTTCACATTGAGTGAGCGATCTTTTGGTGCTTTTGAATCCGCTTTTTTATTTGCATCAGTCGGGCTGCGCCCTCGTGTCGCACGTAACGCTGCTATGCGCTCAAAAAGTCGTATCCA
>JBGCEN010000042.1:0-20187 GCA_045106435.1 Rhodothermales bacterium | reverse complement strand
GAAAAGAGCATTCGATGGCATTTTTGTTCAGATCAAGGCGCTTTTTGAGTTCGATGCAGCGCATCGGGCGCAAAAAGGAACGCAGATATGGGCAAAAAGGACGTGAAATGCATTTTGCAAGTTAATTGTCCACACGCCCTAGTACTTTGTAAGCGAAATAAATGATTTATTGATGTTCATGGGTACGACATGTTCGAGGGGTACGACAGGTTCGAGGGGTACGAAATATTCCTTGATCCTGTTTGATCGTACTTATCGAACCCTTCGTACTTCTCGTACTGCAAATCACCCATACTTAATATATTCGCTTACAGCGTACTAGCGCCTGCCTTTTCATACGTTGATGTAGTGGTCGTGCGATTGTATTATGATGTAGGATGTTGAAGTTCAGCTGTAAATTGAAGGGCAGTATAGACAGGCTTATTTGGCTCATTCCGCCGGCTTTATGCTGCTTATAGCCCCTTTCGCTTCATTAAAAGGACCTATTATTATAATATGCGCAGTGTTCTGACAACGTTGAACGGCCCTGCTATAATTGCGCTTTGCGCTTTTATGTGCAGCTTGTGCCATTCCGTCAGTTATGCACAACATGCTGCGTTATTTGAAAAGACCTACGCGACGAGCGGGAATGGGAATGCGCGCGCCACAATAAGCAAGGCACCGGCGATGGAGGGGGTACTTGTGGTTAAATTCAACGCTTCCATTCCAGGCAAGTCGGCTGCATCGGGCATTGCGTCATTTGATCAATTGGCCCAGCAACTAAAACCAACAGCGCTGCGCCAACTCTTCCCTCGAATTCGTCCTGCAAATAAGCTTGCTGCTATTTCCGGTGACAGGTTTCAGGCATTGGAGCGGATCTATGAATTTCGGTTCAGTGCAGATGTGCCGGCGTATATCGCTGCTGCTTTACTCTCGAGTGATCCGGCAGTTGAATACGCAGAGCCTCGCTACCTTTACCCGCTAACCGGGATTGTAGAATCTTATGAGCCATCTGGAGGGGCCTCATCTGAGCGCCTGTCCAGGGTTGATCCTAACGATCCACAGTTTGTAGACATGTCACATCTCGCGCATGTGAGTTTGCCGAGAGCATGGGATGTGGTTAAATCTAGCGATGGCAATGTGGTGATTGGTATTGTAGACGCTGGTACAGATTGGCGGCATGAAGACCTGGTGGGTAATATCTGGATAAATCGCGGAGAGCTTGATGGCAATGGGATTGACGACGATGAAAATGGATTTGTCGACGATCTTCGCGGGTGGAATTTTGCAAATGACACCAATGACCCGACAGGATTGCCTCAAACCCAGGCGAATGGGACGCATGGTACCATCGTAGCCGGCATCTCATCCGCGGTTACAAACAATGAAGCAGGTATCGCCGGCGCTAGTTGGAATGCCCGCATGATGCCGGTTAATGCAGGCTGCACCAATGCTGACAATGCCGTTTGTTTTGGATTTGAAGGCGTTCTTTATGCAGCCCTGCAAGGTGCAGATATTATCAATGTGAGCTGGGGAGGGCCTGATTCGTTTATAGGACGTGAGGCTGTAAAGATGGCGCTGGATTTAGGTGCCCTTGTTGTTGTCTCTGCCGGAAATGGCAATGGCCTGACGCCTGAAGGGATCAATCTTGACGATAACCTGACGTTCCCCGCTGGATATGATGGTGTGCTGGTCGTTGGATCTACTGGCAAAGCAGAAGACCTCAAGGCCGAGTTTTCAAACTATGGCGTTGGAGTTGACGTGTTTGCCCCCGGTGAAACCCTGGACAGCACAATACCTGGGGATGGATATACAACAGAAGCCAGCGGGACCTCCTTCTCAACACCGATTGTTGCCGGCCTTGCAGCATTGTTGAAAACATTTCATCCAAACTGGACGATGGATCAGCTTCGCGAACAGATTCGCGTTTCCAGCGATCCTATTGATGGATTTAATGACGCCGAACTGGTTGGTTTGTTAGGGCAAGGCCGAATCAATGCAGGACGGGCAATGCTGAACAACACCTTGCCGGCTGTCAGGATACGCAATTTTGAGGTCGTAGATGGCGGTAATGACGGCATCATCAGGCGAGGTGAACAGGTTACCGTAAACGTCGATGTGCTCAATTATCTGGCTGTTGCAAAAAATCTTACGCTATCGTTGTCTGTGGATGATCCGAATGTCGTCATTCAAAATAGTACGTTCCCTTTACCAGACCTTGATTCAGGTGATCCATTTAAAGTCCAGTTTGCTTTTTCGTTTGCCGACGACGTGTCGATGGATCACGAGTTGAAATTCAGGTTCGACATCGAGGGAGAAGATTATAGGGACGCAGAAATTATCCGACTGATTACCAATCGGGCGACGCATGATACGGGTGTCTTGCAAATGACCTTGACTGAGGAAGGCAATATCGGATGGTCAGGGTTCCAGGAAGAATCTGAAGGGAAGGGTTTTAAATATCTGGGGGTAAACTGGCTGTTTGAAGGAGGCGTGCTCATTGGCGCCGGCCCGGATAAAATTTCAGATAGCGTTAGAAACACTGTCGATAATCAACAAGATCAGGATCTTGTGCGTCCAGAAGGTGCTTTTTTCGGGATTCTTGAGTCGCCATCGGTAACAGAGAATGGACTTGTCATTCTTAATGATAAACAGGCAACGAATCCTCTAGGCATCAACATACATCAAGAAAGTTACGCTGATGCGCGAGATGAAAACAATGACTTTATCATCTTGCGGTACATCATAACCCACGAAGATTCTCTAGCGAGTGAATCGATTGAAGATCTGCATGTAGGTCTTTTGACAGACTGGGATCTGACGCGAAGCGAGGATTTTGCGCGATTTGATGCGGATCGACGCATGGGGATTGTACAACCTTCTCCAACGGAGCCCGGTTTGCTTTTAGCTTCCAAACTGCTCGATGAAACGTCCCTCTTTTCTTACAGGTCTATAGACAACGAAGAGATATTTGATAGTCGCTCTGATGGAGATGGATTCACGAATGCAGAGAAATGGGCCTTCATGACAGAAGGCATTCAGGTTGAGCGCGTTGACAATGCTGATGTTTCTACGTTGATCACAGCCGGCCCGTTTATTTTAAATCCTGGTGGCCGAGTGGATGTGGCGTTTGCTTTGATGGCTGCGCGAAGTGAAGATGAGCTGAATGCATTTGCAGATCGGGCGCAGGAATTTTGGAATACGAGCCTTTCCGTGCTGCCGCCAAATCCGGTAAGCGTGGAAGATGAAGATCTGGATTTCTCTTTTTCTCTCGATCCCCCGTACCCTAATCCTGCGACATCGGAGGTTACAATACGATTTACGTTGCCGCAGACCGGGACCGTGGATCTGGCCGTATTTGATATGTTAGGCCGCGAAGTCAAGCGGCTGGACCAGGCCACTAAGGTTGCCGGCGCTCATACAGTACAATGGAACGGGACGAGTAATAACAATCAATATGTGTCAAACGGTGTATATTTTTATCGACTCAATGTAGTAACCCCACAGGGAAACTTTACCGCTACCCGCAAAATTGTACTGGCCCATTGATGTTGGAACACTGAGGGGGCCCATGAGGGCACACTCTTTGTTTAGAAATTGTATTCAGTAGCGTAACTACAGCTTTACCCACAGTGCCTACTTACAACTGAAAGCTGTTAGCTGATACTGATTGTATACAAGAATTATTTAATGTAAATCCTCACTCTATTTGGTGTAATACTAATGTTAAAGGACGGAAGAACAGGACGCTTTGGTATGTGCTTGACATGGATGATTGCTGTGCTCTTTATGATGCCGGCACTTCTGAACCAATCTGCTTTTGGCTATGATGCGGATGCAGGTTATGATGACGATGACAAGAAAAAAGGAAGATTTCTTTCAAATGAATACATCACCCCGGGTTGGGTTGTTGTAAAATTTAATCCAGGAAATAACGCCAGCGCCGGCGCTTCCAAAACAGGCATTCAAGCAGTAGATGCTATTGCAGAGCGGTTTTCTGTACATGCTGTCGAAAAGATGTTTCCCTTCCTTGATAACATGGTTGCCTCCAAAAAATCGTCGTTGAAAGGCCTTGACTCCTTTCAGCAGGTTTTCAAGATCGCTTTTGAACCGTCAATGGATCCTGTTGCCTTTTCGTTGATGCTTTCGAAGTTGCCGGAAGTCGAGTATGCGGAGCCGCTGTATCGCGATAAAAATACGCAAGTAAAAACCAGCCCGGATTGGTTTGAGCCGGCTGTATCAATCATGGCCACACCAAATGATTCACGCTATGCTGAGCAGGTTTATTTCAACTTGCTTTCGTTAGAGCAAGCGTGGGATGTTGTGAAAGGTGAATCTGGAGATGTTGTTGTAGCTGTTGCAGATGGGGGCACGTTCTGGATGCATCAGGATATGCAGGCAACGCTCTGGAATAATCCGGGCGAAATAGCAGATAATGGTGTTGATGACGACGGGAATGGTTTTGTTGATGACATCAATGGGTGGAATTTTGCGAATAACACCAATGATCCCCAAGGCCTGACAAATACGCCCGGTAATGCTACGCACGGTACACAAGTGGGTGGATTGATTGGTGCGCACACAAATAACGGGACAGGGATTGCCGGCGCAAGTTGGAACGCGACCTATATGCCGATCAATATTAGTTGCCCGACCATGGATAACTTCAACTGCTCTGCGTTGGAAGCTTATATGTATGCCGGTGTGAATGGAGCAGATATCATCAATGCCAGTTTCGGGAGCGAATTCAGATCGAATATCGGCCAGGATTTGATTGATTTCATGTATGAAAACGGCGTAGCGGTTATTGCTGCATCGGGTAATAATGGCAGTAATAACGATATCCAGCCATATTACCCCGCGAATTATAACCACGTTTTGTCCGTTGGTGCTACATTTCAAACAAACGACGCAGTTGCTTCATTCTCTAATTTTGGTGTTTCAACAGACATATTTGCACCTGGTATCACGATTCTGTCCACCGCGCCGTCTAATGCATACAGCACAAACAGCGGTACTTCTTTTTCCTCGCCTATTGTAGCAGGTATTGCTGCGCTGGTAAAAACACAAAACCCTACCTGGGGGCCAGATCAGGTGAGAGAACAGCTTCGTGCAACAGCTGATGATATCAGTGCAAACAACAATACATTCAGGTTCAGAAATAAGATTGGTAAAGGTAGGGTAAATGCCTTTCGCGCTGTCACGGAAGCCACGCCTTCTGTACGTGTTGTTGGCTCTGATATCAGAGATGCAAGTGGGAGCCGGCGGATTGGGCCGGGCGAAGTCGCAACGATATCTGTAGATGTGACCAATTTCCTTGAGCCCGTTACGGACTTGAACATCACACTGGAAACAGAAGCTTCAGAGATCAACTTACTGCAGCCCTCTGCAACCATCAGTTCGTTGAATCCTGGCGATACTACCACGGTTGAGTTTCAGATTCAGCCGGCCTTTGATGTGGAAGCCAATTTTAACGCAAATATACTGACCCGCATTTCCAGCGGAGATTATACAGATATCGATGCCTTTTCAGTTGATGTCAACAGTACATTCCACAATACGGGTAACATTCAGGTTACGCTCACCGATCAAGGCAACCTCGGCTATGAAGAATTCGCAGGATCCTCTCCTGGAGATGGATTCAGATATCTGGGATTTGATTTCCTCTTTGAAGGCGGATTGATCACTGGAAATGGTGTTACGGCAATTTCTGATAATATCAGAAGCACCGACGGAGATGTGAATGATGATTTTGTACAGGTAGATGGCACAGACTTTGGCATTATCGACGGAAGAGAAACGACGGAAGAAGGTGCTTTGCAATTGGTCGATTCAGCTGCAGATTTTCCTCTGGAGGTAAAAATTCGTCAGGACAGTTTCGCTGATGAGGCTGAAGAAAACAAGGACTTCGTTATACTGAAGTATACAATCGAAAACACCGGCGCTTCAGCTATTTCGAATTACTATGCCGGCTTGTTTTTCGATTGGGATTCGTTTGATGATCCCGGCTCAGATCATGCCCGGTATGATGAGACCCGCAAGATGGGATACTTCCTCAATAATACACCCGAAATGGCTGATGTCTTTCTTGCAACCAAAATGCTGACAGATAACGGTGTAACGTATCGCTCTATTGATAACACAACAGAGATCTATGATGGCAATCCTCAGGACCCAACCGATACAAATGATGGGTTTACAAACCAGGAGAAATGGGATTTCCTTAGTGGCGGTATTCAGGTTGCTTCTTTGGATGTGACAGACATTTCTGTTATGCTATCTGGCGGCCCCTTTGACATTGCCGCGGGAGAAAGTATTGAGGTTGCCTTTGCCCTGGTTGGTGGGACCAATCAAAGCGAAATTGAAGAACATGCAGATGCTGCTCAATTGTTATGGGATAACACGCTTTCAGGCCTGAGTCCTAATCCGGTTGCCAACGAAGACAATGGTTTACAGCCGGCTTTTGAGTTTGGTTTGTCAGAACCCTTCCCAAATCCTGTCAGCCAGGAAGCCACGATTGACTTCGAGTTACCAGCATCAAGTACGGTTCAGCTAAGTGTATTTGATATACTTGGCCGCGAGGTACGATCAATTGTTGACGAGACCAGACAAGCTGGAAAGCACAGCGTTGCATGGGATGGCACTGACAATACAGGCGCAACGCTCGCAAGTGGTGTGTATATGATAAGACTCTCTGCACCAACCCTTGAGGGCTTGAAAACCGCCACGAAAAAACTTGTGTTGGTGAAGTGACAGTAATCAGTTTTCAGTTTTCAGTAATCAGTTTTCAGTGATCAGTTGTCAGATTGGGGTTTTGCAATACTGACAACTGATCACTGGCTATTTTACTTGAGTTCGGGATAAGAAGTACTTTAAAGGCACATAAAAAGGCCATTTTCAACGTCATCCTGAGCGACGTCGAGGGATCCATGCAAGGTTTAAAATAGTTGAGATGACTCAATGAATTCTATGGATTCCCTGACTTTGTTCTGGATGACAAAAGAATGCTTGGAGCCAATTGTCCCTCCTCGATGCAAGTCCAATGCAATTGGAAATTCTAAATTTTACATTTGAAATTTTCACTTCGAGACATTATCCCCCTGGATAATGTCGAGTCTAGGTCATCATGCGGTCCAGGTGGACGTATCCGCCATCAACGTGGAGGAATTGGCCTGTGATATGGCTAGCTTGAGAAGACAAGAGGTATACGACCATCGATGCGATTTCCCTGGGCGTGGTCATACGGTTGCCCATCGGGATGTACGACTCCATTTCTTTTTTCTTGGCTTCAGGATCGTCGAATACGCTTAACATGTGTTCGTAAAGCGGCGTCCATACTTCCGCCGGCAAAATAGCATTTACCCGAATGCCGTCTTTTGCAAGATCAACAGCCCATTCTCTGGTCAACCCCAATACGCCTCCTTTAGCCGCGATATATCCCGAGGTATTGCCCTGTCCGGTGATAGCCGTTTTTGAGCTGATATTTACGATAGGCCCCTGGCTGTTTTTAAGGTGTGGTAAACAGTAGTGCGCCATGCAATATACATGGAGCAGATTGCGTTCCAGCGATTCTACAAATGCCTTGGGGCCGGCTTCCAGACCAATTCTGTCATTGAAGCCGGCATTGTTTACCAGACCGTCAATTCTTCCAAACCGCTCCATCGTTTTCTCCACAACCTTTTCGCAGGTTTTCGGCTGGATCAAATTGCCATCAAAGCCGGCAATTGCCTCGCCCTGACCTTCATAGTGTGCAATCACCGCATCCATGGTCGCTTTGTCCTTGTCTGCAATGACGGGTACCGCGCCTTCTTCAATGAGGAAATCGGTAATTGCACGGCCAATGCCTTTTGCGCCGCCTGTGACAATGATGATCTTGTCTTTAAGTCCTAGTTGCATAGTTTTCGAGGGTGATAAACGCGACTAATTAATTCAAGGTGTTCGCTATTCCTGAGTGGTTGTAATTCAGTTATCAGTTATCAGTTATCAGATATCAGTTTTCAGAGATGTAAATTCTGATAACTGATAACTGATAACTCATACATCATAGAAAGCAGCGCCTGTGCTGCCGAAGAAAGCCGTTTTGTCCTGTTCAGTAAAACCATCTGTGTAGCGTTGTATAAGACCCAGCATGCGCTTGTAGGAGCCGGCTACCAGACAAACGGGCCAGTCTGAGCCAAACATTGTTCGCTTTGTACCAAAGGCTGAAAAAACTACATCCAGATAGGGTTCAATATCCTCGTAAGACCAGTGGGCCCAGTTGGCTTCCGTGATGATGCCAGACACTTTGCAATGCACATTATCATGCTGCGCAATGGCTTTCATTAAAACGGCCCAGCCATCAATAAACTGGTCATTGATATAAGGCTTGGCCATATGGTCAATGACAAAAGATTGCTCTGGGAGGAGTCTGACAAGCTCAAGTGCCGCACCCAATTGATGGGGGAATACAAGAATGTCATAGGTAAGCTTGTGCCGTTTGAGTGCACGGAGGCCACGGATGAAATCATCTCGAAGCAAGAAGTTAACATCAGATTCTCCCTGCACAATGTGGCGAATACCTTTAAGCTTGGGATGCTGAGCAAAATAGGCCAGGCGATCATGCACATCAGGTGCACGCAAATCCACCCAGCCTACAACCCCTTTGATAAAGTCATGATTGCCGGCGAGGTCAAGCAGGAACTGCGTCTCTTCTTCCGTCTGGTCGGCTTGTACGGCAATGCAGCCGGCGATTCCATTTGCTTTTAGTACCGGCTCCAAATCTTCCGGGAGAAAATCGCGCTGAATGACATCCATGGTGTCATCAATCCAGGCATACTGTACCGGGTCGTACTTCCAGAAATGTTGATGGGTATCTAAATACAGTGACATATCAACGCTCGGTATTTTTGAGGCAGACCTTTCAAAATTTGATTGCAATATAACAGAACCCTGTCATCAAATCTCAATAGTTTACTGGATTATTATTGCATGTTTTTCATTGATGAAGATTCTTGTTGATGTTTCCCTTTGCAACGATTAGCTTCATTTGAGTTTCGACGGAATATAATACTTTCAAGATGAGCATGAACGTAGAACTGGCATATGCATCTCATGATATCCTGGGAGAAGGTCCCGTCTGGTCTGGCAAAGAACAGGCACTGTACTGGATTGATATCAAAAATCATTTGATTCAACGCTGGGATCCAGTTACTGGCACACACAAGGCCTGGACTGTGCCGGCAGAGATTGGCTGCTTTTCTCTCAGAGAACAAGGAGGCGCCATCATGGCTTTGCAAAATGGGCTGTGGTTTTTTGATTTTGAAGCTGAATCTGCCCAGCATATTTCAGACCCTGAGGCCCATCTGCCTCGCACCCGATTTAATGATGGAAAATGTGACCGCAAAGGACGGTTCTGGACGGGTACGATGGATAATGATGAAACAGATTTTTCTATGGGCTCACTGTATCGTGTCGATAGCGAGTTGCGTGTTTCTCATATCCGTGGGGATGTGGGCATTTCCAATGGCCTCGGCTGGAGTCCGGACAACAAGACCATGTATTACGCCGACTCGCCGGCCAAATGCATTTATGCGTACGATTTTGATTTTGATTCAGGAAATCCAACGAATGAGCGTGTATTGGTTACCGTCGATAAGGGCGTGCCGGATGGATTAACCGTGGACAGCGAAGGGTATATCTGGAATTGCCAATGGGATGCCTGGCGCGTTGTACGCTATGCGCCGGATGGTTCTGTTGATTTGATTCTGGATGTACCGGCGCAGCGACCAACAAGTTGTATGTTTGGTGGGCCTGACCTGCGTGATTTATACATTACTTCTGCCAGTATCAATCTTACCGACAAGGAGAAAGAAAGCCAACCGCATGCGGGATGTATCTTTCGGGCCAGAACAGATGTTGCCGGCATACCTGAGCCCCTGTTTGCGGGGTGAGCTGGCTTTTATAAAGGAATTGAAAGGATCTTCCGCGCAAGGAAGATCGGTGGCTGTCAAGTATGAAAAGTAAAACGGACAAAACCCAGTGTTGTGAGGATTTTGACCACAAACAAAGAAGAGACCCTTGAGCGAAAACAAAAAGAAATTACGAAGCAGTGCCTGGTTTGGACACAAAGATAAAATGGGTTTTGTCCACAGAAGCTGGACAAAAAATCAGGGGCATCCTGATCACATGTTTGACGGCCGTCCGGTTATTGGCATTTGCAATACCTGGTCTGATTTAACCCCTTGCAACGCGCATTTCAGAACCCTGGCAGAGCACGTAAAGCGCGGCGTTTATGAAGCCGGCGGCTTTCCTTTTGAATTCCCCGTCATGTCGCTGGGCGAAATCCTGATGCGACCTACAACCATGCTCTATCGGAATTTGGCGAGCATGGATGTCGAAGAAACGATTCGGGCAAATCCACTGGACGGGATCGTGTTGCTTACGGGATGCGACAAAACGACCCCATCAACAGTCATGGGTGCCTGTAGCGTTGATTTACCAACCATCGTGCTGCCGGGCGGACCTATGTTGAATGGTAAATACAGAGGCGAAGATATTGGCTCCGGGACGGATGTGTGGCGCTTTAGCGAGGACTATCGCGCCGGCCAGATTTCTGAGGAAGATTTTTTCAACGCAGAAGCCTGTATGTCGCGCAGCGATGGACATTGCATGACCATGGGTACGGCATCAACAATGGCCTGCATGGTAGAGTCTTTAGGGCTCACCTTGCCCGGTGCGGCAGCGATTCCCGCGCCTGATTCACGCCGGCGCAGGGCCGCGCACATGACCGGTCGTCGCATCGTTGAAATGGTCGAAGAGGACTTGCGGATTTCCAGCATATTAACGAGAGAAGCGTTTGAGAATGCAATAAAGTTAAACGCAGCAATTGGTGGGTCGACTAATTTTGTGATTCATCTGACTGCCATTGCGGGCCGGATCGGGGTTGAACTGGATCTGGAAGATTTTGATAAGCTTGGAAGCCAGCTTCCCTTGCTTGTAAATCTTATGCCTTCTGGTAAATTTCTGATGGAAGATTTTTACTATGCAGGGGGATTGCCGGCGGTAATCGAGAAAATGAAAGAAGAGCTGCATTTGAATGCACTCACCGTGACCGGGAAGTCTCTAGGCGACAACAACAAAGATGCCCCTTGTTACAATGCCGACGTGATCGCATCAACGGAAAAGCCGATCATCGAAAAAGCAGGAATCGCGGTACTAAGAGGTAATCTGTGTGCAGATGGCGCGATCATCAAGCCTTCTGCAGCGACGCCTGATCTGATGCAGCATCGCGGGCCTGCAGTGGTTTTTGAAGACTATGAACATTACCATGCACGCATCGATGATCCCGCACTCGATATTGATGAAAACTCGGTCATCGTCCTAAAGAATGTGGGGCCCAAAGGGTATCCGGGTATGCCGGAGGTTGGCAATGCACAACTGCCAAAAAAGGTGCTGGAAAAGGGCGTACGAGACATGATTCGGATTTCTGATGGGCGAATGAGCGGTACCGCATATGGCACGGTTGTGCTCCATGTCTCTCCGGAATCGGCTGTCGGTGGGGTGTTGGCATTGGTTGAAGATGGCGATATGGTAGAGCTGGATGTTGAAAATCGGAGACTACAGCTGGATGTATCGGATGAGGAATTGGAAAAAAGACGCGCCAAATGGTCTCCGCTGGCTCCGCATACGGACCGAGGGTATGTTAGTATGTACATGAATCATGTAATGCAGGCAGATAAAGGGGCAGATTTTGATTTCCTCGTAGGAAAATCAGGTAGCGATGTACCTAAGCCCAACCATTAATCCCTCTTTGTATTTCCCTGTATTTATCAATCGTAGTTCATCAGTCGTTCGATGAATACAAGGGAGCGTCTGATTTTAGTAAATACTGGCACGTAATATTTTAAATTGAGCCCCGCAGCATGTATGATTAGTTATGAGCAGATTTGAAGGACAAGTTGCAGTTATTACAGGAGGAGCGAGCGGCATTGGTGCGGGCATAGCAACCCGGCTGGCCCGCGAGGGGGCATCGGTGAGCCTCTTTGATACGGATGAGGCCGGCCTGGTAAATTGCGCAAGAGCCATCAAGAAAGAAGGCCATAAGGTAGATGCTTTTGTTGTAGATATCACCTCAGAGGCCCAGGTTAAGTCATACATAAACGAAGTAGTTGGACGCAACAGCCGGCTCGATATTATGGTCAACTGCGCCGGCGTTGTTGGTCCTACGGCGACCCGAATTTCCGATTACTCGGCTGAAGATTTTCGCCGCGTAGTTGATGTCAATCTGACCGGTTCTTTCATCATGACAAAATACGCCATCGAGCCGATGGTTGAACAGGACTATGGAAGGATTTTATTGATCGCATCTATTGGAGGTAAAGAAGGTAATCCGGGTATGGCTGGCTATGCGTCAAGCAAGTCTGGTGTGATGGGGCTTGTGAAAGGTGTGGGCAAAGAATATGCTGCTACTGGCATCACAGTCAATGGAATGGCGCCGGCAGTGATTAGTACGCCGATGAACGAAGATACTTCTCCTGAAATGCTGGACTACATGGCTCGCAAGATTCCGATGGGCCGGCTGGGTACAGTGGAAGAAGTTGCGTCCCTATCCTGCTGGATTGTATCAAAAGAAGCCTCTTTCAATACAGGATTTGTATTTGATATGTCTGGCGGTCGCGCGACCTTTTAATGAGAGTCACAGATGATCTGTGACTCGTTCCGGGTTTAGTGTTCCGGGTTTAGTGTTTTTGCCTTTGGTTGCCTTTTTGAGCTCATCTTGAGATCTTGGTTTAATTTTATAGAGATAGAGGATCGTTGTTTTTTCTCTCTCGCCCTCTTCTCTTAACCCTCTACAAATTTGAATCGCTAACCTCTTTTCTTATTGTATAAGAATGAGCGTTAGGAGAATAAGCTATGGGCGACAATTTTGAAGGACAGGTTGCTGTGATTACAGGAGCCGGCGAAGGAATTGGATTTGAGATTGCCAGACAACTGGCTGAAAGTGGTGCCAAGGTTGTTATCAACGATGTGAACCCGGGCAAAGCGGCATCAGCTGTGAAGTCAATTCGGGCTTCCGGCGGGCAATGTATAGGACTACCGGGTGATGTTGGAAAAGGGGAAGTGGTGAAAGAGCTTGTCAACTTTGCCGTGGATGAATTTGGACGGGTAGATCTGGCCATCGCCAACGCGGGTATTACGATCTGGAATGATTTCCTGAATTATAAAGCCGAAGATTTTCATCGGGTCATTTCTGTAAATCTTGGTGGTGCCTTCTTTCTTGCACAAGCAGCCGCAAGGCAAATGATTCAGCAGAAGAGCCGTGGCCGCTTATTGCTCATGTCTTCTGTTACAGGTCACCGTTCGTTTCCGTACCTGTCTGCTTATAGTATGACAAAAGCAGGACTTGAAGGATTGGCGCGAAGCCTCGTGGCAGAATTGTCACCGCTTGGAATCACTGTAAATGTGATTGCGCCCGGCCCTACGGTCACGCCGAGAAATTTAAACGATGACCCACAATATAAAACGGTCTGGGGCCCATTATCGCCTACCAGACAAGTCTCTGTGCCGGCAGATATCGCGCAGGCTGCCATGTTCTTATTATCGCCAGAGGCCGGCCAGATTACCGGGCAAACACTGATTGTTGATGGAGGGTGGTCATCCGCGGGGCAGACCCCTCCGTTTAATTTTGTAAACACAAACCCTGAAAAATCGGTAGATTCCTAGATCTCCTACCACTATTATATGAGATCGGGCAAAAGGACGCGAAATGCATTTTGCAGGTTGATTGTCCACACGCCCTACGTACACAAAATTTCAAAGTATGGAGTAATTGTCATTCTGAACGAAGTGAAGAATCTGTCTAAAACGCATCGTTTAAGGCATATGTAAGGTTTCACTTCGAGCAGATCCTGCGCATTCGCTTTACTCGTACTTTGTCAGCAAAATAATTGAAGGTATTTTTTATAAATGATTTCAGAATATCGATCAAGGAGTTATGATTTTAGAAGTATTTTAGCTGGTTTCATAAGCTCTGATGAAGATCACAAATCAAAAATCCTTGATCGATATTCTGAAATCAAAAGAAGTAAACTCTATTAACTTTGCTGACAAAGTACTAGTTTTCTCACCACATTTGCTCTGCTTTGCTGGAATGTACTGATGTACGGTGTTGGCCGGCAACTGAGAACAGAATCACCGAAAGATGTCAGAAAAAGGATCATACCTCATAACTGGAGCAATGGGTTGTATTGGCTCCTGGGTGTTGCACCACCTGATTAAGCGCGGCAGCCGTGCTGTCAGTTTTGATCTGGGAGATGATCGACATCGTCTCGACTTATTGCTGTCTCGGGATGAGCAAAAAGCAATTGCTTTTGAACAAGGCGATTTAAGGGATGGTGCGAGGATCGACGAGATTATAGAAAAGCATCAAGTTAACAAAATCATCCATCTGGCGGCGCTGCAAGTGCCTTTTTGCAAAGCAGACCCGGTAATGGGGGCCCAGGTAAATGTTGTAGGCACAGTAAATATCTTCGAAGCTGCGCGAAAGTTTAACATCCCGCATATTACCTACGCCTCTTCGGTAGCTGTTTTTGGCCCGCCTTCAAGTTATGAAAATGCTGTAATATCGGATGCGGATCTTCCTGATCCACGCACGCTCTATGGTGTGTATAAAGTGGCCAATGAAGGGACGGCCCGTGTGTACTGGAATGACCATCAAATAAGCAGCACCTCTTTTCGTCCGTACACAGTGTACGGCATTGGCCGGGATCAAGGGATGACAAGTGAGCCGACAAAAGCCATGCTTGCTGCTGTTAAAGGGGAATCTTATGAGATTGCATTTAGCGGTACAATGCAGTTTCAATTAGCCTCTGATATTGCACGCTATTTTATTGAAGCAGCGGATACACCTTACCCTGGCGCGGCATCATTCAACATAGGTACGCCATCTTGCAGCGTGTCTGATATCGTGGACCACATCAAGGCCGTTAAACCCGGGGCGCAGGTTTCCTGCCGGCAAAACGATCTCCCGTTCCCCACAGGACTCGCCGGCACCAGCCTGAAAGCCTATCTGCCTGATTTCAAAGAAACGCCATTGGCCGAAGGCATTAGGGAAACAATGGCGCATTTTGAAAAGGGGTTGTGAGAAGTTAAAAGTCAAAAGTCAAAAGTTAAAAGCTCAAGGTTTGGGGGATGTAGCGTCCCTTAAACCTTGAGCTTTTAACTTTTAGCTTTTGACTTTTAGCTTTTAACTTTTGACTTTTAGCTTTTAGCTTTTAGCTTTTAGCTTTTGACTTCAAATCACCCAATCGGCTCGGCTACTTGTGGCGATTTTGGTTGTTTGTCTAGGCCGGGTTCGCGTTGGAGGAATTCTTCGTATAGTCTGGTCTGACGGTTTTCCATGGGGATTTGCCAGCCGTCGATGAAGACATGGTTGATCTTTGTTTTTGGCTCAAACGGGTCGCCATCAGCAACGATCATGTTGGCTTTTTTACCCACTTCAAGTGATCCGAGCATGTCGCTTACGCCGAAGATTTCTGCCGGCGTGATGGTAACTGCCCGCATCGCATCTTCCCGGCCCATGCCGTAAGCCGCAGCAAAGCCGGCGTTGAAAGGAAGATTGCGTACGTTTTCTGTTTCTCCTGTGCGAATGGCGACCTTGACCCCTGCTTTGTGCATGAGGCCAACATTCTGATAGGGTTTGTCGAAGCGATCTGAACCACGTGTTGGAGTAGAAAGGACTGGGCCAACGAGGCAAGGAATGCCGGCTTCAGCGATTTCATCCGCTACGCGCCATCCTTCAGCTACGCCGCTGAAAATAGGTTTTTCAATCTTCTGTTCTTTTACCCACTCGATGGCAGAGAGGATATCTTTCGCAGTGTTTACCTGGATGACGAGCGGCATTTCGCCTCGAATAACCGGCATGAGGGAGATCAGTTGAGGATTATACTCCGGCCGGCGATCTCTTTGGGGTGACGCTTTGTAGGCTGCCTCAATTTCTGTATACAAGGCGGCTTGATCCCATACTTCGTTCAGCTTCTTAAACGCTTTGTCCGCGGCTTTTTTAATATCCTCATCAGAACGACGATCAAATCTGCTGCGCCGGCCCGTTGTCGGGTAGCTCATCATCATATATTGCTTGCCGGCCACGCTCATTTGCTCAGGTGTGTACCCATGCAGATTAATCATGGCTGCCTGTCCCGGAAACATGCCGCCGGAAGGCTGGGTGATGACGGTTGTAACGCCGCTTACACGCGTTACCGGAATTGCTACAGCATTCGGATTTACGGCCGTGAGCGCTTCTACGTGCGGGGTAATGTCGCCCACTTCCCGGGAGTCAACCGTTCTATCGATCGACGAGATCTCGACAAGACCTAGCTGGGTGCCGGAGTCGATCATGCCCGGATATATGGTTTGTCCGCCGCAATCAATAACAACCGCTTCAGGAGGTATTTCGATATCAGCGCCAATGGCAATGATTTCATCGTTTCTGATGATCAGGGTGCCATTTTCAATAACACCGTTGGTTACTGTTTCAATACGCGCATTGGTAAGGGCGAATGTCCCTCGCTTTGCTTTGGGATCGTCGTTCACAGGGCTGATGAGCAGACTTAAAGCAAAGAATATAGATAGTAATAAATTCATGGCCTTTATGGCTTTGACTGTTCAATAGGTACAAATACCAGATGATCAAAAGATGCACAACACCGCGTGGTGTTATCAATTTGCATCCAGTATCGTTGTTGTTTCAGTATCTAATAGATCGTTTAAGGAGCCATTTTCCAGTGCACCTTCCATGCAGCGATCGTGATCATGTTGATCGAGCATAAATACTTCGTCTACCGCTGTGTCTGGGTTTACGAGAAGTCGCTGGTCGTCAGCATCTTTGCTGATATCAAATTTTACTTTGCCGTCAACAATCGTTTTTTGCGGAATGGCATAGATTGAAAGGGGATGGGCATTAAAAATCGCAATGTCTCCGTCCTTACCCACTTCAATTGATCCCGCACGATCTTCGATACCTAATTGTTTGGCCGGATTTATTGTGATGAGTGCAAGTGCCTGATCATCTGACAACGAGCCATAGCGCTGCGTTTTTGCTGCTTCATGGAATAGATGCCTGATCAATTCACCAGAATCTGAATTAATCGAGGTGACTACGCCATTTTGTGTTAGAATCGCTGCGTTATACGCTGTCGAATAATACACTTCAAATTTATAAGCCCACCAATCTGAGAATACAGAGGCAGAGGCGCCAAACGCTGCAAGCTCCGGGGCCACTTTGAATCCTTCGTTCACGTGCTGGAAATTAACCTTGTTGACACCAAAATCGCCTAAAACCTCCATCAACATCAGGATTTCATCAGCACGATATGAATGCGCCTGAACCAGCACCTTGCCACGGATAATATCGGCAATCACTTCAAGGCGCTCGTTGTATTCAGGTGATACAGCGCGGGGATTGGTCAGTAGCTCTTTTTCATACTGGGCCCAATCGTCCATGTAATAGGTTGCTTCGGTGAACGCATTTCGTAGCACCATTTCAACACCCATCCGAGATGACGGGTTAATACCGCTGCCGGCACCATGCACACGTGTTGGATTCTCACCAAGGGCAAACTTGATGGTGCGTGGCGCATTGGCCATTTTCAAATCGTCCGGGTTGTTTACACCGTAGCGAAGTTTGAGCGTCTCACACTGTCCACCTATTACATTGGCTGAACCGTGCATGGCATGGATGGATGTAACACCGCCGGCAAGCGCGCGATAAATGCTTACGTCAAACGGGTTGATTACATCTTCAACAGACACTTCAGAAGTAACTGGGCTCGTGCCTTCATTGATGGAACTGAGCGCTATATGAGAATGCGCATCAATAATACCCGGCATCACAAACTGATCTGTGGCATCAACAACAGTAACGCCACGCGGTGTACTCAGTCCTGGTCCGATTCGTGTGATTTTGCCGTTGCGTATCAGCACGTCTGTGTTTTTGAGCGTGCCATTGGTAACCGTAAGCACGGTGCCGTTCTTGATAATGACATCGCCCATCTCAACTACGCCGGCCATATCATTTTCTGCTGACTGTGCGTTTACGGATTGCGTAAAAGGGCCCGTTAACGCAAGGAGCAGAAGTAGAAGCAAGGAATGTTTTATCGTGTTAATCATATAATTGCTCGTTAATTACGTAGTCAAATCAGGTTGCTTTTTTGCGCAAAAACTGCGCGCATAAAATGACTGCGTCTCATCATCTTGTAGGGTATCAAATAGGCGTTGTTATTTCGTCTTCTCTTTATTTTTTCTTAGCCTCTTCCTCCTCGAGCTCAAATTTCTGACCGTCTACAAATACAAATTTGATTTTACTCGATTCAGAAAAGATCGGACCTTTGGAGATTACGAGATTGGCCATCTTTCCTTTTTCAACGGTCCCCATACTATTGGATAAGCCAAGGATTTCTGCAGGGATCGTAGTGAGTGCTGCCAGTGCAATATCTGTTGTGAGTCCGTGTGAAATCATTTTCCTGATATTGCCGTGAATGTCAGCCGGCTTCACATCTTTGGTGGAGAATCCAAAGTTTAGGCCTGCGTCGTACATGGTTGCAGCAGTGGCAAGATATTCATCGTGGAAAATTTTCCTGCGCGCTTCCAGGTTAATAAGCTCATTGTCTGTGTTCGTATGATCCGTGACGTGGAGTGTTGGATCATAAGGTGCCGGCTCTGTATCCGTTTCTTTTTCCTCATCCTCTTTCTTCTTCTCTATTTTCTTGGGCGTTTTCAGCGAAAGAAAGAGTGGGACATCCGCGTCGAGTAATAAATCAATAGATTCAAAGCCGCCGTACAACCCTGTCAGCACCAACGGGTAGCCGAGTGTCTTTTTTAGCCGTAAGGCGCGATAGATATCAAGCGCACTCGTCGTGTTCATATAGATCGGCAGGTCGCCATCAATCACCGGGAAGAACGCGTAATGCGCTGCGTCGTAATTCGGACGAGGCATGTTGCTTTCATTGGAAGCATACAGCGTTTCCATTTGTTTGCGCCGGGCGGCTTCCTTGTACAGCTGGCGCATCTTCGCCATAACACCCATTGGGGTGGCAGGATATACCCGGCTTGCGCCCGTCATTTGGGCAAACATAGACACGTCTTGCTTGAGGAGCATATCGTTGGCGTGGTCGCCGGCCAGTAAAATAATGGCACCTGTACCCGGCAACATTCTGCCTTGTGGGACTACGTGTGCTGCAGTGAAGCCGACTTTCCTGAGCGCTTCAATGGATTTCTCCTCTGCATCAAGCACATCCATGGCTGATCGATCTGGCTGGATCCCTGCAATATCATTCGGCGGATTTGCTCTGCTTACTTTATTGGGGCCGCTCGTACTGAACTCTTGCTTGGGAGGCTCTGGCATGCCTGCATGAGAAAGACCGTCGATAAAGCCGGCGTAAATTGTGAGGCTGTCGCCGGGGATCCGTTCCGCATCAAAAGGGACATCGACATTACGCCCTACATCCAGGATCAATCCGTCTCGTATGACAACCGTTCCTCGATTGATTGTTCGTCCTGGTTGCTGGACGATTGTCGCGTTTTCAATGGCAAACGTTTTTGTTGCCGGAGAGAGGTCGTCCAGAGATTGTGCGTAAGCTGCCGGCGCAATACTCAAAGTACTGATCGTTAGTACGCCGAGCCAAAGCAGTAAATTATTTGTAAAAGTGTGTTCAGGCTCTGATTGATTGACCTGAGATAAACGGAATCTGCACATGAATCGCTTTAGAATGAGTGTTAAAAGCCTTTTATGTAGCCTCATAATAGGGATCTTGAAAACCATTGTACATGATTTTTTAACTGTTTTGTGTTTTCATTTCGTGTTGTCATCTCGTGTTTTAACGCTCTACCCAATCTTTAGCGCCGGTTGTGCAAGGGCCGGCCAGATGAAGTCACGGGTGTTCATAGAAATCAATTGCCCTCTCGTCAGTTGTCAATAATGCGAAACTGGGGTTGGAATTTCCACCCGGTTTGCAGATCTGTCTCTGAGTAGTCTTCCCACACTTGATGTGGGATCCATGTGAGTCTTCAGGTTAATAAAAGTCCTTCAACAGTTTCTAAGCTGGACTTTATCCATTTTGCATACCCTTTTGAATAAACTTTTGCGCGGGGATATCCCGCCAAATGCGCGGCGTTGTGCGGGGGCTTTTATCGAAGCGTTTAGCCAGGGACTGAGGCCGGCATGTTTCATGTCAT
>JBGCEN010000041.1:0-8097 GCA_045106435.1 Rhodothermales bacterium | reverse complement strand
GATATCCAACGGTATCTGGATCGCCGGCCCATCCAGGCCCGCCCACAAACATTGAGGTACCGCAGTGCTAAATTTGTACGCCGGTATCACCGCACTGCTATTGCAGCATTGATTGGTTTTTTGGTTCTGATTGGAGGGATTTTCACAACAGCACGTGAAGCCAATAAAAAAGAACAAGCAAGGCAAACCCAGACCGCAACTGTTGGATTTATAGAAAACATACTTGAAAAAGTAGATCCTGATAAAAAAGAGGGATATTCTTTTACAACAAAAGAATTGATCGTGGCCGGTTTGTCAGAACTTCAGCATCTTGGAACCCAGCCTCAGGTTCATGCCGATATAATGAACGATTTCGGAAAAATAGCCCTTAACGCCCGCCTGTTTGATTTGGCAGACTCACTACATCATCAAGCGCTATTGATTCAGCAAAACATCCCAGGAAATAACAATTCAGATTTGTCGGTTACATATACACGTATTGCTACAGTTCTTGCTGATAAAAAAGACTATCAAAATGCTACTCTTCAGTTCCTGGAAGCTCTGACGCTAGATTCACAGAATCATATTGCAAGAAATAACTTGGGCGAATTATTATACAATCAAGGAAAGTTTAAAGAAGCCGCTGAGCAGTATAGCCTGGCTTATCAAATCGCGCCGAATGAGGTACGCTATCTTAGGAACATCGGGGCCAGTTTTTTCAATCTTTCTGAATGGGAGAAGTCAAAACAAGCATACTTAAAAAGCATAGAAATTGAACCCTATTACAATGCTTTTGCAAGCTTGGCCACAATTTTCTACACAATCGATAAAGATTATCTAAGTGCTGTAAATTTTTATGAAAATGCACTTGAGCTAAATGATCAGGATTATGACATGTGGGGTTACCTGGCTTCTGCACTATTTGCTGCAGATCCCGAGTCTCCAAAAGCCATGGAAGCTAATCAAAAAGCCATCACACTTGCAGAGGAGCATCTTGAAAAACTAGACCCCAATGATCCGTATGTTCATGTGGTGTTAGCTGGCTACTACGGGCGAGCGGGTAATTTTGCCAAAGTCCAATATCATCTTGATAAAACCTTCGAATCACCCAATATTGATGACTTGGCATTTGACATTGGTTATGCTTATGAGCTAATGGGAGAACGATCTAAGGCGTTGGATTATGTTGAACAAGCTGTTGATGAAGGCTCGCTTGATATATACATTCTCAATGAGCCGGCGTTCGAGTCGTTACGCCAAAGCAGCTATTTTAAAGAAAACCTGGCCTCAAAATTATCCACTATTTGAGCCTTTGTAATAAAAGACCCACTAGAATCACACCACAGAACAGTTCTATACAGCTGGAAAGTAATTCCAGACGGTGTTTATAGACAACACTCCCACCTAACGTATTTCAAATGACTATGGCAGCTCTATTCTTGCTTCAACAGGTCTCGGAAGGATTTGTAAACCCAACGACGATCTCTCTTGGCGTTATCGCCATTTTAATATTAATTCTATTGGTTTTTCTGAGCCGTTTACATGGCATGCTAAGCAAATGGATTGATGGATCACAAAAACCTAATGACGATCATCCACTGGAGCCAAGAGACCCTATTTGTCATTGCCGCACACTTTCGCTTGATCCTAAAAGCAAACGTTGGCAATTGCTAGATGCTAACGGCGAACTTGCTCCTCCAATTGTGGTCCGAGGAGGGGATACGATCAACTATCATTTTGATTTCAGCAATACCGCTGTCATACACTTACAATTCCCGATTAACAATCTTTTTACAAATTTCCCGTCGTCTGTAGATCCATGGGTTACTGTCACCAAACCTGGTAATCTGGTGCTGACGGTTGCTCGGGATCTTAAATTACTTGATCCTCATCTTACCTATGCTATTTACATTCAAGACGATGAATTAGGCCCTCAGGCATCTACAGGATTTGTTCAGGGCGGATCACCTCCGAGAATTAAAGTAGAAGGTGCATAATTTCGCCAAAATGGCATTATAAATATTTCAAGGTCAGGTCCGTATTATTACGGGCCTGACCTTATTTTTTGTATCGCGTTGTTAGAGTATGCGAATCAGGAGTTGAAGCGGTTTTTGACACGATTGAATAAGCAAAATTCTATCTTCAACGTCATCCTCAACTTGATTGGGGATCCATGAGAGTCTTCAGAAAAGACAGCATGATCAGAAATCATCGGAACTGTGCAATGCTTCAAGCAAGTCAATCACTACAATAAGCTTTCTTCTCATTGTAACTCTCATGGATCCCCAATCAGGTTGAGGATGACGAGCATAAAAGTTGAATCCGAATATAAAACAGCATTTCAATTCCTGATTCGCATTAGAGTAATACTACTTTGTAGGATTGAGTAGTATTATTAAATTTCACACGGTAAAAGTACACACCACTCTCAATCTGCTGGCCTTCTGAATTTGTACCATCCCACATGACCAACGTATTGCCAGCGACTTCGTTGTTTTCGAAGACTGTAGTTATTTTCTGACCCAAAGTATTATATACGGCAACGCTTAAAAAGCCAGCATCTTTCAAGCGAATTGTCAACGTTGTATTACTAGTAAAAGGATTGGGGTAACTACCATCTATTTCAAAAGAAAAAGGCTTCTCAAACTCTTCCTCATCCCCCGTTACCTGCGCCACGTTATCAAACAGAAAGATCTGATCCGCCAGTTCGTCGATACCCGTGATATCCAGGTCGCCGTCATTGTCGCGGTCGTGAAGGATGGTGCAGGACGCGGCGGTTGTCGCCGGCAATGTTAGTCGCGCTGTGTAAGAACCATCTCCTTCGTTTTCCAGCACCGTATAGTTGTTGCTGGAGAAATTGCTGGTAACCAGGTCCAGGTCGCCGTCCCCATCAAGGTCACCCAAATCGATTGCCAGTGGAAATACACCCGTGTTGTAATGCTGGGCGTTTTGCATCATACCGGCGCCATCGCCCAGCAATACTGAAACCGTGGCGTTTCCCGTATTTGAAGAGACTACATCAGCAAACCCATCCCCGTTTACATCGCCGGCTGCCAACATCCAGGGGCCGTTGCCCACGTCGCGCTTATCTGAGAACACAAGATTGCCGGCGCCATCCCCCAGAAAGAGAAGAACCTCATTGCTGGTAAAAGCTCCTATAAACACATCTAGGATCCCATCATCATTGGCATCAATGGAGGCACAAGCAGTTTCACCGGAGCTGTTGGTTTCAATATTTACAGGATCAGAAAAATCACCACGCCCATCGTTTATCAATAATGAGATATTTCCATTCTCTGTTGATCCAGTTCGATTGGCTGTTACCACGTCCATGACCGCATCTCCATCTAAATCCATCACACACAGGCCGCGAATGTTTTGATCAGCCAGCCTATTTTCTTTATGCTCAACAATCCCATTCTCCGTGCCCATCCAAATACTGATCAAGTCATTGCCCGTATTGCCCACCGCAAAATCGATCAAGCCATCACGGTTAAAATCTGAGCCTTCATTGGTACTGGGTACAGAGCCATTGGGAATTGGATGTACTGAATAGTCGCTGTATCCGCCGGCTTGATCATTCAGGAAAATGCGGATGTCATTGGACACTTCATTGGGAATCATTAAATCACTGTATCCATCGCGATTCAAATCGCCGGCATACGCGCCGTATGAACGAACCAGTCGCTCATTTTGTGCACGAGTGGGAATTGTGTCTATAAGCTCGAAATCAAATACGCCGGCAGCGGTAGCGGTCCAAAAATTCCAGGTATATCCTTTCTCCATTTCCTCGCCATCAACACCTGTAATGCTACGTGCCAAAGAAACCGTAACCCATTCGCCGGCCATAAAGGGCGTATCTGGCAAAAATCGCATCGTGGTACTATTTGCCTCAAACGAAATAACACCGGTGTGGACACCAGACCATCGACCAAAAACAAAAACAGCTTGCTGGTCTATGGTTGCAGGATTCACAGGCGCATCAAAAAAAACACTGATTTCTGTAGATAGATCACTTTGTATCGCCTGCGCTTTCGGAAAGACAGAAATAACCCCCGGGCCACCCAATAGCGTCAATGGGCAACTGAAGAAGACCATCAGAAATATGGGCAGAAAATTGAGAACTAAACGTACAGGAGCCATGCAGATCACGATTAAGAACCTGAAAGGAATTGAACAAAGCAATAATAGTGGTCAACCAAAAAAGAGATTACGCCCTTTAACAAAAGAACTACTCAACATGAAATGGTTTCTATATGGTATTTGCTTTGACCCTTCTTTCTCCCCATGGTGTTAATTTTTAGAAACGACTAAAATGGATCAGCGGGATCCCATATCATCAGGAGGGATACACATACTATATCAACCATTTTGAAACACCAACCATGCGTACACTCCTGATGCGTTGCTCTGTGATATGCTGTTCTTTAATGATCTGCTCATTCTTCGTGCCTGAAACTAGCTTTGCGCAGGCAGTAGACTTTGAGGTCCCAACCGAAATCAACATCATTCAGGGCCGGCTCTCTGTTGCATTTGCAGAGGGAATTGGAGAAGAGGCTGCAAATAGGCTGATGACGTCACTTGGATACAGTACACTCCAATCTTCATTCTACGAACTCCATGCAAATGCCAGATCGGAAAAACCACTTACAAAAGATGAGCTGACTTTTCTAAGAGAACATGCCAATATTGTAGAAGCCAATCAGATCTATTTGGATAATATCCAATCCATACCCCCGGAAGAGAACAACGCTTTTCAACAGTATAACATATCGCTTACGTTTAATAGCACAACTACACAAAAAGAAGCGGAGCAAATTTTAAAACGGTTGCCGGCCCACAACTTTACCTTTACACAAAAACCATCAAACGAAATTGTGATCGAAGTAGGCGATCAGGATGAAACGGCCATTACTGTGCTACAAGGACGTGATGAGGTTAAATGGGTTACTTATGTTGGCGTTGCCGGCAGTAATTAAAGCAGGAGGAATCTACCTTCGTAGTCCACAACTGAATCCATGAGCAAGGATATCATAAGTCCCTCACGGCTTGAGCACTATTTTTTCAAATTCACATCCTGCAAAATTTAATGTACATGTAAGATGGGATATTTCTATTTTGAACAAAGAAACTATCCACCTGATTTCTTTATTCAGCCCCAAATAGACAACCTCTATGAAATTACTTCTCCCTTTTCTGGTTTTACTAGTGATACTTATTGCCGGCACCGCATACTATAACACCTCAAAAGAGGACTCAGTAAATATGGTGAAAGATGAGTCGGTCCGGCATGTCGTTGTTTTCAAATACAAACCGGAAGCCACCGAAGCCCAAATCAAGGTTATAACAGATGCTTTCCGTGCGCTCAAAGATCAGATTCCTGGCATTACGGGTTTTGAATACGGCACCAACAACAGTCCAGAAGGCCTGAACCAGGACTTCACCCACGTGTATTTGCTCACTTTCGAAAACGCCGAAGCAAGAGATACCTATTTGCCTCATCCCAAACACGCTGCGTTTGGAGAAATCCTGCAAGGATCAGGCATTTTTGACGGCGCTTTTGTGATTGACTACGTAGCGATGGATTAGGGGTTGGGGTTTTGGGTTCAAGGTTTTGAGTTCAACGTTGTTTTTTATTCTCATCGTCCAACTTTGAACCTTGAACGGTAAACGTTGAATCCAGAACATTGAACCCAGAACCCATCCTCCAAAGTGTGTCTTTTATGGCGATGAGCATGATGCCAAAAGAGATGAAGGCACCGAGACCAAAGATTATTCTGCCCAGTTTTGCATTCACTGCCTGAGGTAAGAAAGGAAGGCCACCTGATATATCTACTCCATCTGCTAAAAAGGCGACCCACAAACCAAGAAATGACATGGTCGCCAGCAGAAAGATCATACAAAAAGAACGCCACGCGCTTTGCGCACGCCCCAGCAATGAGACGCCGGAGATAAAAAATACAAACCCGGCCAGGGCTACAATATACGGGGGAGCGTTAAAATCACCGGGTTGAGAAGGGAGAATGCCGGCGGCCAATAAAATAATCCCGACGCCAATCGCAATCATTAACAGCGTCAGCCATAGCGGTGCTTCAGATTCATTCGTCTTCATAGCTGAGCAGCCCATGAAAATTTCTGCGGAAGCATAAAAGCCGTTGCGCCGGCCAAATTAGAAATGTTTGCCATATACACAAAATCAAGGATAGCATCTTCTATCCTTGATTCGTCGCGCCGGCTTTCCCAATTGAAAATCAGTATTGAACACTGAATGGAAAGCCGGAATATCCCCTCTTAAACAACGTTCCCTATCTGCGCGAAGAGCGGTTATCGCGGCTGGGTTTATTTCGAGAAGATCTGTTTTCGCCGCCAGATTTTTTTTCTCCAGAACGCTGCTGATTGTCTTCCGGCGAAGGTTCGACAGCTGCTTTATTGCGCTGTTGATAAATTTCGTCGACCAGCATAGCCAGTAATTCTGGTTCATCCGTGACCAGGTCTTCAATCATGGATACAAACTGATTCAGGCGTTCCCGTTCAAGGTTTGACTTGTCTCTGTAGAGGCTTTGCAGCATCATTGTTGCGCGCTCTGCCATTCTGTTTTCGACTTCTTCCATGGTTGGTATTTCACACTCTTTAATATCAATATCAAACTTGCGTGCGATACGCATTAGCAATGGTTTTTCCGAGGGCGTTGTAAGAACGAGATTGGTCCCGGTTTTACCTGCACGCGCTGTTCGGCCGGCGCGATGCACAAAGTACTCCTGATCAAGCGGCACATCGAACATAAATACGTGGCTCAGATCAGAAATATCGATTCCCCTGGCCGCAACATCCGTGGCTACAAGAAAACGTAAATCACCGCGGCGAATTCGATCCATCACACGCTCTCGCGCTTTCTGATCAAGGTCGCCGGAAATTTCGCTGGCATCAAAGCCATAGTTTCTTAAAAACTGGGCGAGATATCCTACGTCGCGTTTTGTGTTTACAAAAATAATGGCGGATTCAGGGCTCTCCATTTCAAAGAGGCGTACCAGCGTACGATCTTTGTGCATTTGATCTACCTGATAATACCGGTGATCAATAGCATCTACGCTTACCTGGCCAACACTGAGCGACAGGAATCCTGGATCATCCAGGAAATCTTGCGCAAGCGAGCGAACCCGAGGCGGCATGGTCGCACTAAACATCAGAGACTGGCGGTCTTTGGGGAGAAACTTGCGCATCTCTCTCATCGCCGGCAAAAAGCCCATCGAAAGCATTTCATCCGCTTCATCAAAGATGAGCGCTTTCAAAGCTTTTAAAGAAAAACTCTTTCTATATAAATGATCAAGAATCCTCCCAGGCGTACCAATTACTAAGTGCGCACCTTCATTGAAAGCATCCAATTGCGACTTATAACGAACACCACCGTAAACCAGCGCCGCACGTAAGCCAGTACCAGCTTCACCATTCTGCGTGGCCGTCATTTTGGTAAACTCTTCGTGTATTTGGCGTGCTAACTCACGCGTAGGACACAAGATTAACGCCTGCGTAGCAGGTATTGAGCTATCAATTTGGTCGAAAAGCGGTAAAAGAAAAGCGCCTGTCTTTCCACTACCTGTACGAGACTGAACGATCAGATCTCGACCAGACAGCGCATAAGGAATTGATTTCTTTTGGACCGACATTAAGTCTGTCCAGCCGGCAGTCTCTACTGCCCGGCGAAGAGAAGGAGAAAGAGCGTCTACTGTAATTTCGGGAAGCGCCGGCTCTGGTTCACTAAAAGAAGACACAACACGATCCTGCTTGGCAGCCTGTTGGGCTTTAGCAGTAAAGTCTATAACTGTGGTAAATCGTTGTCTACCAGTTTCATCAGATGACATGAAGTTTTACAAAAGTAATTACGAATATAGAATTGAAAGGCAGGGCCTATTAGTTTTTAGTGGTCGGTTCTTAGTGTTTAGTACAATCGTAACTATATATAATCAATGGTCTGTCTTCCTAAGAACCTGTCTACGATCTATTTCCGAGGTGCATTGTGCGCCCTTTTTGCCCATATCTGCGTTCCTTTTTGCGCCCGATGCGCTGCATCGAACACAAAAAGCGCCTTGATTTGAACAAAAATTGCTGCAAATGCAATCT
>JBGCEN010000040.1:0-15581 GCA_045106435.1 Rhodothermales bacterium | reverse complement strand
GGGCCTGCTTGTGTCACGTCATCTTTTTGTTTTACTGCCCCAAGACCCTGGCTAAACGCTTCGATAAAAGGCCAGCTCACAACGCCACGCATTTGATGGGATATCCCCGCGCACTTCTTTGCTGATTTGTCTAGGTCTAAGGCGAGACCTGTTAATTGTTCATAATCAGCACTATTTAAATGCAATTGCCCTGACCTTTTTGTCGTTGATGTGGAGTATGAGGCCAGTATTTGTTAACTTGGGAAGATTTGCATCCCGTTTGAACCCATCTGTTTGAGATTGTAACCATCCAAGTTAACTCCCCAAGCTTAACCGCTTAAATCACATGAATATGATACCCGAAAACCGTCGCGATTTCCTGAAAAAAGTAGGTGCTGCATCCTTGGGATTGAGTGTGCTTCAGGGCAGTGGCTCTTTAGCTTTTGCAAACGCAGAGTTATTTAAGATATCGCTCGCTCAATGGTCTCTGAATCCGCTGCTCTTTTCTGGAAAAATGGATAATCTGGATTTTGCCAGAGATGCAAAGAAGCATGGTATTTATGCAATCGAGTATGTAAATCAGTTTTTCAAAGACAAGGCGGAAGACAAAGCCTATGTCAGGGAAATGCGTAATCGGGCGGATGGAGAAGGAGTAACCAGTGTATTGATCATGTGCGACGGCGAAGGGAAGCTTGGTGCACCTGATAAGACTGAGCGATTGCAGGCTGTTGATAATCACAAAAAATGGGTGCAAGCTGCAAAAGGACTAGGTTGCCATATGATTCGTGTGAATGGATTCAGTATGGGCGGATTTGGTGAAAGAGGGGACTACGATGAAGAAATGAAATTGGTGGCTGATGGATTGAGACGCCTGTGTGAGTATGCTGATGATTACGACATGAATGTTACCATCGAAAATCATGGAGGCAACTCAAGTAACGGGAAATGGCTTAGTGGTGTGATGGAATTGGCCGATCATCCAAGAGCCGGCACGCTGCCTGATTTTGGTAACTTCCAGATGGTCAAAGGAGAGTCTTATGATTCTTATAGAGGGGTAAAAGAATTGATGCGCTTTGCAACGGGCGTAAGCGTCAAGCCGCGTGTTTGGGATGATGACGCCAATGAAAGTGATCTTGATTACGAACGGATGATGCGTATTGTGCTTGATGCCGGCTACCGTGGATATTGCGGTATTGAGTATGGCCCCAAAGGCATGGAGTGGGAAGGCATCATGCAAGTAAAAGAAAAGCTGGAGGCCACGAAAGAAGCGCTTGCCGGCGATTACTCATAACTCCGTTTTATACTGTCAATGCAGTAAATTTCTACAAAGAATACATTTTGCGAAAAGCGAGCAAGCCAAAAGTGGCCTGCTCGCTTTTTTTGTGCACTTTGGCTTGTGGTTGTGTGGGTGGTTTCCCTTACAAAATATCGAGACAAAAACCCACAGGGATATGCAGGAAAATCCATAGCCTCGCGCTTCTCTGTCTGTACATTGTAGTTCACATATACAGCGCCTCTTTCAAGCTTCCACGGCTCGATTAAACATAAATTTGTACGGCTATTCTCTGTGAAATTGCATGTCGCTGCCGTTTTCGAAAAACATCAATCAAATTCATTTTTTTCAAGATCCACACATGAAAAAATCCTCATCTGTTTCTGAATGTGCTCTATTGTTTCTTTTTGTTTTTGTCGTCATGTTATTTGCGACTGTCAATCCGGTACACGGACAAGATTTCAGGGAAATGACCTGGGGAATGACGGTGGATGAAGTAAAAGAAATTGAAGGAATGAAGGTATTGGATGAAAATGAAAACATGTTTGTCTACGCGGTGAAAATAGCAGACCGTGAAGCCATTCTTTTTTACAAGCACGACAATAACAAGGTAGTAGAGGGTGGGTATTCCTTCCAGCAGCATTACGACGACAAAAATGATTACGTCAACGAATATGAAGCGTTGAAAAAGGAATTAACAGCAGAATTTGGTGGGCCTACCATAGACGAGATGCTTTGGAAAAATGACTTGTACAGAGAAGATCAGGATAGCCTTGGATTGGCTGTTGGTATGGGCTACTTAATTTACTGGGCAGACTGGGAGGCCGGCGACACCATCATAGAATTGGCCTTGCATGGCAATAATAATTTGCATGTCCTCGCGATGAATTACGCGAGCGCTACATATGAGAAATCATTGCTGAGGCGAATAGAAAATAGATAGATCTTGTGAAACGATTGAGCTAAGTACAAACAATTGCAAAGAATGCAGTACATGTCATTCAATCAAAGCGATTATTTTGGGTAATTGTGATTTGTTGTACGATGGGTTCAAAGTGTACGAAATACATCCTGTTTCGGTAAATTCGTACCCATCGTACCCATCGTACCCATCGTACCCATCGTACCCATCGTACTAAAAAATCAAAAATCATGGTCGATATCTCCTGAACGACTGGTAAAGAATTAGAATCAACTCGTTTTGGAACATTATGAAAGGGCATATTTTTAATCTACTTGAGGATTTTATTACAGAGATTGCAGGGTTCGATGCATATGAGGAGATCTTAAACAAGTGTCAGTTGATCAGTGGAGAAGGATTCATTTCTCCCGCGACATATCCCGACGAAGATCTGGTAGAAATAGTAGCCAAAACCGTAGAGCATCTGGGGATTACTGTAGAGATAGCTCATTTTGAATTTGGAAAGTGGATCTTTGCCCATCTGATAGAACTGATCCCTGAAGAATTTACACAGGTAGATCACCCTATAACACTTCTCGAAACACTCGATCATATCCATCAGGTAGAACTCAAAAAGCTATACCCTGATGCTGACCCGCCACGTTTCCGCTGCGAGAAGAAAGATGCGCAAACTGCCTTGTTTTACTACGACTCACTGAGAGAACTAAAGCACCTCGTTGACGGAGTTCTTCTTGGAATGGGTACTTTCTTTAAATACGACATTACATATACGCGGGAGGCAATACCAGGCGAGCGTGGGAATACCGTTTTCCAATATGAGTTAACGTTTTCTCCGCTAAGCGACGTAGCTGTTTCGGAAGAGCAAGTAGCAGTTGGATCTGTAGACTAATAGTACTCTGTAAGCGAATATATTAAGTATAGGTGATTCGCAGTACGAGAAGTCCGAAGGGTTCGATAAGTACGATCAAACAGGATCAAGGAATATTTCGTACCCCTCGAACATGTCGTACCCCTTGTACCCATGAACATCAATAAATCATTTAGTTCTTTGACAAGGTGATATTGACGAGTAAAACCACGTCATTCTGAGCGTACCCGAAGAATCTCACGAATCACAGCGAAGCCCTCAAGTAATTCGCTGAAACGGATTCATGGTATTTCGAGAGATCCCCCAATCAAGTTGATGGCAGACTTTTCGACAAGCTCAAGATGACGGTCTGTTAAGGCGTCAATATCAACTTGTCCACAGACCCTAAGCTCGACTTTGTCCAATAAGAAACTGTCAAAGCCTCTTTTTAGCGCCACCAGGGTCTTTTTCGATTATTTATACGTCTCGGTTTACCAACTAGACATGGATAACTTAAACGGCGAAGACTCAAAAGGTAGGTCTAACATCGAGATAGCGCTTAAAAACCCTTCAACATTGGACATTCCTTGATCGGTGTTCGATATTTGAGACTTTGTCCAAAAGGACAAAGTCGAGCTTAGAAGATTTTGTAGTAGATCTTACAGGAAACAGAAAGGAATTTCGAATCTTGACTTGCTGGGTTTAACCAGCTGCGAGATCCGAAATTCCTTTCTGTGTTTACACTTCCGATACAGGAGCAGCTTCTACTGTTGATTTGTCGCTACCAAAGTTGCGCTTGAACCACAGAGAGCTATTGTAGTGCACCATCGCCATTGCCGGCACGAGGAGCATCAAGATGCCAGTGGCAAAGAGAATCCCGAAACCAAGACTCACCGCCATCGGGATGAGGAACTGGGCCTGCAAACTCTTCTCAAATATGATCGGCGCTATACCAAGGAATGTTGTTACAGAAGTCAGCATAATCGGCCTAAAACGTGCCTGCGCCCCTTCAACAATCGCATCATTCATGGGCTTGCCCTTTTTATGCAGATCGTTGATAAAATCGATCATCACAAGCCCATCGTTCACCACCACACCGCTCAGGCCGATAATACCAAACATGCTAAGCAACCCTACTGGTATCCCTAATATGAAGTGCCCAAAGAAAGCACCAATGATACCAAAAGGAATGGCAGACATAATGATGAGCGGCTGCGTGTAAGATCGGAATGGGATGGCCAGTAATGCGTAGATGCCCAGAAGCGCAAGCAAAAAGCCCCTTCCTAAAGCCCCCATGGATTCTGCTTGTTCTTCCTGTTCGCCGCCAAAGGAATACAGCATTTGCGGATAATCCCGCTGAATCTGCGGCAAGATCACGCTTTCCAAATGGGATGAAACTTCCTGACCAGTAACAATCGCTTCGTTAACTTCTGCACTCAACGTAACCACACGCTTGCTATCTTTTCGCTTGATTGTTGCCGGCGCTGACCCAAAAGAAACATTGGCAACCTGGCCCAGCGGCACTTCGCTGCCATTGGCAATCGGCACCCGGAAAGATTCAAGATCAGCAACCGCATCTCGCTCATCCTGGGGCAGACGAATGTAAACCCGCACATCTTCGCGTCCACGCTGTACGCGTAATGCCTCTTCTCCAAAAAAGCCAGCGCGCACTTCCCGGGCGAGTCCATCCAGCGTTAATCCCAGCGTTCTTGCCGCCGGCTTCAACTCCAACTGCACTTCGCGTGTACCATCCGACTGATCGCTCTCAATATCATATACTCCTTCAAACAACGCCAATTCATCCATTACCTTCCCGGTAATCGTTTTTAACGTGCTGGGATTTGGGTGCGATACCTCAACGGCTACGGGCGCGCCAAAATTCATCAGGTCAGATTTGAAATTCAGTACCTTGGCCTCTGTTACAGCCCCAACCTGATCCCGCCACTTGTTGGCAAAAGCATCAGCAGCAATAGTTCGTTGCTCACCAGGGAGGAGTCTGAACTGCACATTTGCCAAATTGGCTTGCAATCCACTTCCGCCACCGCCACCCGGACCGCCTTGCTGGGCACCTTGACCCACAACGGTATAAATTGCGGTTACCAATTCAGGATCTTCTTCCGACAGGGTACTTTGTATGGCCCTGCTGGCCTCACGTCCGCCAGCCTCTATGCGCTCTGCAATACGACGGGTTTCGGTAATCGAAGTACCCTCAGGCATTTCCAGCGTTGCAGTAACAACGTCCGCTTCTATCGTCGGGAAAAAAGTTATGCGGAGATATCCACCTGCAATAAGTGCAAACGACAAGACAACAAGCGCTATGCTTGAAGCAATCACGATACTCGGATTTGTTATAGAAAAACGTAGCAAGCGCCGAAGCGGACCGTTGGTAAATTGCTTCAACTTGCGATCCACTGCTCCCTGAATACCCTCAAACCATTTGAGCACAGGGTTTGTTGTTTTAGCCCCTGGAGCCGGCAGATGCGAGAGGTGATACGGCAGAATCAATAAGGATTCTATCAGGGACAAGCCCAATACCGCAATCACTACAATTGGAATAGCAGTAAAGATTTTACCCATCATACCCGGCACAAAAAGCAACGGCGTAAAAGCAACAACAGTTGTGCAAACGGCAAAGATCACAGGCGTTGTCACCCGGCCGGCGCCTTGAATTGCTGCATCCAGTCCTGTAGCCCCGTTTTCTCTCGCCGCATAAATATTCTCCCCAACCACAATTGCATCATCCACGACAATACCAATTGCAAGAATAAAAGCAAAAAGCGACATCAAGTTTAGCGTAACGCCAAACATCTGCATAATCGAAAAAGCGGCGATGAATGAAATCCCAATGCCAACCGCCACCCAAAAAGCCAGGCGTATGTTCAGGAAGAGCGCCAGCGCAAAAACAACAAGCAGCAACCCGAGAATGGCATTTTTGGACAACAACGAGAGCCGATCTCTCAAATTCTGCGCTCCGTCTTCCCACGTCTCGATCGAAACGCCCTCGGGTAAATTGGCGCGTACCTCGTTATCGATATGATTTTTAGCTGCTGCGACTACTTCAAGTACGCGTTCATCTGATGTACGAAACACCTCAACAAACGCAGCCCGTTGCCCATTGTACTGTGTGACCAGTTGTGTTTCCTCGAACCCGTCATTGACCTGGGCAATCTGACTTAATTTCACCTGGGTCCCGTTCAACTCGCTAATCACAACGATGTCTTCAAAATCCTGCTGCGTATAATTCTGCCCCAGGGTGCGCACGCGTACTTCCTGTGAGCTGGTCCTGATGTTTCCAGCCGGCAAATCCAAACTCCCTTGCTGCACAGCCCGCGCAACGTCCCTCAGTGTTAGTCCATACGAACGCAACACCTCTTTAGGCACGTTGATAGAAATCTCATAATTCCTGACCCCGCTTGTTTCCACGTAGGTAATCTCGGGTAAAGACGCGAGTTCTTCTTCCACGCGAAAAGCCACCTCTTTCAACGCACGTTCACTCACATCGCCATACAATGCGATACGCAGAGCGCTTTGGCGGTTCGTAATCTCCTGAACCTCGGGCCTTTCTGTTTCATCCGGAAATGTGATAATACGATCTACTTCCGCCTTAATGTCGTCGAGCACCCGGGTAACATCAGCATCGATAGTTACCTCTGCTGATACTGCACCTATGTTTTCGGAAGCTGTTGCGGTAATCTCCTTTACCCCTTCAACCGCCTTGATCCTCTCTTCAATACGCTGAACAATAGATTCTTCAATTTCCTCAGGTGTAGCACCCGGATACTGCACATTTATCTGAATCGTATCCATACTAAATTCAGGGAATACTTCCTGAACAATAGTACTTATCGAGAAAAGGCCGGCAACCAATAAAAAAACCATCAAAATATTGGAAGCAACACCGTTTTGCGCCATCCAGGCAACGGGTCCTTTTGGTCTATCGTCACTCATAGTTTCGCGTTGAAATAATTCAATTGATGGGTCAAAAAACAGGAGGGTTAAGAAGTAGATTTCCTATCAAGTTCAGAAAAGATCCTTTGCTTATGCTCAGGATACGGCCCTGTCTCTGTTTAAAATCTATTCTTTTGGCAGGGCCTAATTCCTGTTTGGACGAACCCGCATACCTTCTGTAACTGCTGTCAAATCACTGATGATGATTTCCGTGTTTTCATCCATGTTACCAAGGATATATACTTCTTCGTTTATCTTCTGAAGAACCTGCACGGGCGCAATATGAACCAACGAGTCGTTTTTGATGGTCCAAATCTCATTATCCACACGCAGTGCACGCCGTGGAATGACGAAGTAATTCTGCAATGCAACACCCTTTATTTCAACGGAAGTATATTGCCCAACCAACAACGGAGGTGCATCACTGGTCAATAGGTCTACCTCACCAGGGAGCTCAACCAACTCACCCCCATCAAACGGACGCGGCACACGCAGTACAACATTTATGGTCCGGGTTGCCGGATCGAGTGTCGCTTCAGCCCGGTGCACGTACCCACTCCACCGATAGTTCTGCCCGCCATATTGCATAAACACATCAGAAGGGATAACCAGATTATTATTATCTGCGCGCTTGGTCCACAAGTTTGGAATCATGGCAGCCTCATCCGTTGAGAGCGGCACAACCACTTCGACCTCATCAGCTGCATGGATCTCTGCAAGGATTTGCCCCATGGCAACAAACTGCCCAACATCGATGGACTCGTTGCGAATATACCCGTCAAATGGTGCAACAATATTTGTTCGGGAAAGCGACAACTCGGCATCTTCAAGCATGGCTTCGGCGCGCTCCAGGGCAGCTGCTGCTGCAAGGCGCTGCGGCTCACGTAATACCAGGCTACTGGGTTCATCTGCGCCGGCATTCGTTGCACTTCCCGACGAAGAAGCCTCCATACCAATCAACCGTGCAGCATAGTCGTTGTCGTCTACACTTGCGTACGGGCTGATTTTCTGGCGAAGATCTTCTCGCTGCTTAAATCGCTGATATTCTTCCTGGGCAATTTGTGATTCTTCTTCTGCCTGTAATAGACCAACGGCCTGTTGCGCTACATCAGCTTCTGCCTGCCGGAGCTTATTCTGAAAATCTGCCTGCTCGATTCGTACAAGCAATTGTCCCTTCTGTACACGGCCACCACTAACAAGTGCAGGACTCACATATACAATTTTGCCCGCAACCTGCGGCGAGAGATTCACCTGCGCTCGAGGCCTTACCGTGCCGTTGCCGGCAACTTGCAGTGCACCACTCCTCACATCAGCCAATACTGTTTGAACCAAAGGGGCCTGCACGACCGGCGCACGACGCGGGGGCTCAGGCTTTAAGGCTATCAGCAGAAACGTAACTACAGATACAAAAACTAAAATGCCTAAAACGATTAATGTATTTCTTCGCATGGGGTTAATCGTAAATGTTATATCACAAAAATTTTACAGCAAACTGTTATAACCTGAACCAATGCGACGTTCTCTCTATACGGTGGTTTACCAAAACCCATTACACAGACAGACGCCGCCAGAACTATCATTCAATGCCGGTTAGTGGGTTCGAAACCATTTTTAATGTTGGATTGATTTCTCCCTCAACCCAACCACCGCCCAGCGCACGATGAACACCCAATCTTGCCAAAGCAAGATCACGCGCTGCACCAGACAAATTGGTTTCCACGTTGTAAAAAGTCCTCAGGGCATCCAGATAGTCCAGGTATTCTCCCACACCGTTTTCATAGCGGCTGGCCTGCAAATCAACAGCGGATTGTGCTTCTTCGCGTTGACCATTCAAGAAAGCAAAGCGTTGTTGTTCTTCTTCCATTCCTGCCAGCGCACTCTCAGCCTCCTGGAAAGCCGTCAGCACAGTACGGGTATATCCCGCAGCCTGCTGGATATACCGGGCTTCAGCTGCTTCAACATTTGCCTTGAGCCGGCCGCCCTGAAAAAGGGGCGCAGTAATACCCGCTGCCAATGAAACGTACCATTGGCTCAGGTCAAACAAATCCTCAAATCCGCTACTCTGTAACCCCAGAGTGCCTGAAGGAGAAATGGTTGGGTATCGTTCTGCAATCCTGGCACCTACACGATACCGTGCTGCTTCAAGTCGCTCTGCCGCTGCGCGAACATCAGGTCTTTGATTCAGCAAATCTGCTGGAAGTCCGCCCGGAATGTACTGGCCGGCAAAACGAGGCGACAATGTGTCTCCCAAAATTTCATCGATATGACCTGCATATTTACCAATAATCACCGCAAGTCTTCCTTCGGCATCAACAAGCTGGCGCTCAAGAGAAGGCAGGCCTGCCTGCGTATTCCTGTAGTCCTGCAGCGTTGCATATAGCTCAAACGATGTGATCAACCCACGATCATACCGCTCTTGCGTGCGAGATACGCGCTCTGTTAATACATCGATTGTTTCCACATTAAATTCGATACGCCGGCGCAAATCAACCACTTCAAAGTACGTCTGGATTGTCTGATTGATAACCGCAAGGCGCGCAGCCTGCAAATCCGACTCCGTAGCAAAGTAGTCGCTTAGCGCAGCGCGGCTACTGTTTTTTACCCGGCCCCAGAAATCGATTTCATAGGCTAAATTCAGGCCGGCTGAATAATTCTCAAAAGAGATGCGACTGGGAGCTGAGGGAGCCTCAGGCACTTCTTCTCCTTCACCGCCGGCTTCTCCACTGCCACCCAGCGCAGAAAACTGGGCACCAAAACCTGAGTTTGCCGGCTGGTCATTGAATGAACCATTTGCTGTAGCAGACAAACTGGGAAACAGTGCAGAACGCTCTACGCGATATTGCGCCCGAACCTCTGCTACACGAGCAACCGCTTCAACGAGATCAAGATTCGACGTAAGCGTTGAGTCGATTAGCCTGTCTAGCACGGGGTCCTCAAATGAAGACCACCAGCGTAACGGCGCATAGTTCTTTCCAGCGTCATTTCCAGCGTCATCGCTTGCTACGTTGCCGGTATGCACAAATGTGTCGGGCATTTCGGTAACAACCTCAGGGGCTTTCACGTGGGGCGTGAAAGAACAAGCACTAAGTGTCAAAATACCGGAAAACAAAATAAAGCGGCTATACCGCATAGGGGTACGCATATTTTCTATTCGACAGTTTTCTACTTATCAGAAGTTTCAGAGGAATCTGCTCCATTTGAGACTGCAAGTCCGTAATAGAGCATTTCGAATACATGTTTTTTTCTAGCTTCCACAAACGCATCCCAGTCTTGAGCCGCTTCAGGAAATTTCACATGAATGGTAGGTGCCCAGATCATAAAGAAGACACAACTCGACAAGATGGTTAGCAGCATATGATGGGGATCTACAGGGCGAATCTCTCCACGCTCAATTGCCTCTATCGTTTTTTTAACGAAAACAGATGGTGGGGATTCATCATGTGATTTCCGGGAAATAATTTTCCCCATCGTTGTCCCGCCGGCCAGATTCTCGTTCGCCATCAACCTTATAACTGCCTGGTCATTATGATGGGCATCAACAAAACCGTTAATAAATCCACGCAGTGTATCTTTATAGGTTTTCGCGTGTTCTAACGTCGAATGGATTTCCTGATAAGCAAAACGCTTAAAAACATATTCAAACACTGCTTCATATAGCTTCTCTTTGCTTCGGAAGTAGTAATGCAGCATTGATTTGTTGATACCAGCCTCGTCTGCAATCTCTTGCATACGTGCACCAGCTTTTCCTTTCGCTGCAAACACTTTGAGTGCCGCTTTGAAAATGCGCTCTTCAGTTTCTTCCTTTTCGACGTGCCCTGTCATATTCAGCCAAGCAACCAGAAAGTACAACCAATTGATTCAACTATTTGGTTGAATGTACAGCAAAGTATGTGAAGTGTTGCAAAACTGCATGTTAAATTGTTGTTAACTACCGGATGGGGTTCCGGGTTTAGTGTTCAAGGGTTTGGGGGCAGGTACAAATCTACATCTTATTCGCTATCCATAGCGTGTTTGTACTTTAGCGCAACGCTTACATCTAGAAACAGGGTATCAGGGGGATTGGGGAAAGCGGATTGCTGTAGAGAGGTAGCCGGCTTCATCAACACCGGACCAGGACCAAAGCCTTCGTGTGGTATCTGATTTGGTTGATACATATCAGACAATGGAAGCTCCTGCATGGTGGTGTTCTTCTGCTTCTGAATGGTATTCAGTGTCGTTCTCGATTTCCCCAATTGCAGCGTAGTGACAACCAGGAAGACACCAAAAAGACTCAGTATTGGTAGATAGGTGTTGCTGGATCTCATGGGCCCGACTTAATAGCTGCTGAAATTTACGGTTAGTTATGTGCGGCAAACGATGAAGGCCGGCACCACCTGCGTATTATCGACGAAGAAATTGCTTAATTAACTGCTCGCTTCCATTCTTCCTTTTCGCAGCAGGACTTTATCCATTGCAAGTCCAGCCTGTGCGCCCAGTTCTTTATAAAAAGAGTGCTCGTAATATTTGCCTCGGTATTCACATCTGACATCGATAAGATGTGTGCGGGATATCCCCACGCAATTTTTTTGCTCAACATAGTAGCAACGCTCAAAATGAATAAAGTCCAGCTCAGGAGAGCATTAAGCAGGGCAAATTGTGTGTAACTGCGGAAATGGTTAATATCAATCGTTACCTCCCCCATTTATTGCCGGCAACCATCAAGAAACCACAGTATGACACACCCCCTTTCAAATAATCCGAACAGCGCAAAACAAACGGCCCTTAAGAAAAACATCCTCCACATATGTTTTACAAATGGCCGTACTGTATTGCTCTTGCTTCTTCTATCCAGTGTGCTATTTTCCTGCACAAATGCAGGCTCATCAGGCAGCGCAAACATTGAAGGCGCCCTGATGAAATGGCATCCACTAGCTATTACGTTCGACGGCCCGGAAGCTACAGAAGCCGGCACGCCCAATCCGTTTCGCGACTATCGGTTAAACGTAACCTTTACACACAGCGGAACAGGTACAAACGTCACCGTACCAGGCTACTTCGCGGCAGATGGCAATGCAGGTGAGACCGGTGCAATCGCCGGCAACAAGTGGCAAGCCCGGTTTACGCCCGATCATACAGGAACGTGGAACTACACCGCCTCATTCCGCACAGGCACCGACGTTGCTATTGATCTGGCCGCAGATGCAGGCTCCCCGGATTCGTTTGACGGCGCAGCAGGCACATTCGAAATAGGAGAAACGAACAAGACCGGTCGCGACCATCGCGGGAAAGGCGTACTCCGATACGTTGGCGAGCGATATCTCCGTTTTGATGATGGTTCTTACTTCATCAAAGGCGGCGCGGATAGCCCTGAAAACCTGCTCGCCTATGTCGATTTTGATGACACGTTTTCCCTGCTAGATCAAGGCCAGGAACGCGAAGGTGAAGCACCTACCGCTCCGCTGCATCACTACACGCCACACGCCGGCGACTGGAATGCCGGAGACCCTACCTGGAAAAATGGCAAAGGAAAATCGTTGATCGGCGGCATCAACTACCTTGCCGGCAAAGGACTCAACGTCTTTTCATTCCTCACAATGAACGTTGAAGGAGATGGGCAGGACGTCTGGCCATGGATTGCCCCCGATGTACAAGACCGATATGATGTATCCAAACTCGCACAGTGGGAGGTACTCTTCACACATGCTGATTCGCTCGGCATGTTTTTACACTTCAAAACTCAGGAAACAGAGAACGACCTGCTTTTAAACAATGGAGACCTGGGGCCAGAAAGGAAGCTCTATTACAGAGAGCTCATTGCGCGTTTCGGACACCATATGGCCCTCAACTGGAATCTTGGCGAGGAAAATGACATATGGGAAGAACGAGACGATCCAACACAGGAGCGCGTTAAAAGCTATATCAAATACATCCATGCACTGGATGCCTACAGCCACCCGGTAGTCATTCATACCTACCCTGAACAGCATAGCGAAGTGTATACGCCTCTCCTTGGCGACGCATCTGAACTGGATGGTCTGTCGGTCCAGACCATGTTTGACAATGTGCATGCTGCAACCCTGAAGTGGGTAGAAGCTTCCGCAGCTACGTCTAGAATATGGGTCGTTTCCAACGATGAACAAGGCCGGCATACCACTGGAGTAAAACCAGATGGCCCGGGTAATAATCGGGATGACATCAGAAAGTTAACATTGTGGGGCAACTTGATGGCTGGCGGTGCCGGCGTTGAATACTACTTTGGCTACGAATTCCCGCATACAGACCTTAACCTGGAGGACTGGCGCAGCCGCGACATGGTATGGAGCGAAGTGGACCACGCATTAACTTTATTCCGTGAACACATTCCCTTCTGGACCATGAAGCCGGACGACTCTCTGGCACACGGCGCAACAGCGCATGTGCTTGCCGATCCAGGATCATCTTACCTCGTGTACTTACCCAATGGTGGCAGCGCGCAACTCGATCTCGCAGATGGCACGTACGACGTAAAGTGGTACAACCCACGCAGCGGCGGTGCGCTTCAAGATGGCTCCGTGACCAGTGTTACCGGCGCAAATCGCGTAAGCCTGGGCAGTGCCCCGGATACACCAGGAATGGACTGGGCAGTGCTGGTTACGGTGCAGTAATGAACACAAGCGGTGTGGTTTCCCCTTTGTCATGCTGAACGAAGTGAAGTATCTGGTATTTATTGATCGTTTAAGGCGATCTCAGACGTTTCATTTCACAAAGATTCTTCACATACGTTCAGCATGACATGTTTGGAGGTGCGTCTTTCTATAGCACACAACCGAGTACTTTGTAAGCGAAATAAATGATTTATTGATGTTCATGGGTACGACATGTTCGAGGGGTACGAAATATATTCGCTTACAGAGTACTGGATTAATTAAATAAAAGCTGGTAAGAACGGCGACAGGACAGGGCAACCACCCTTCCTGTCGCCGTTCTTTTATTATAAAAGCGTACACCAATATTTTAAAGGTCTCCCAGCTACATATTCAGCATTATTCCCGACCCGACCTAGAATCCCCCACGCCGGCTTTCGCCTACATTCTATAGAACCATTTCCCTACACAATTTCGCAAGCTACCCTTGCACGCAACACTTGCATGCTTAGGTAGCCTTTGAAAGGAGTTCTTTACATCTTAAATCTCCTGCTCACCAAAAACAGACAGGAAATGAATAAGACAGCCTTCAGCCATTCCATTATGCCGACATAGGCATTTTACTTACCCTCTCGATATTCATCCTGCCGGCTTGTGCGTCCGAAGAAATAATGCAAGGGCAGGAAATTGCACAACTTACCTATGCCCCCCCTTGTACCACCACCTATCACCCGGACAGCAAAATGCCCCACAACATAGATCTTCATGCTGTCACCGGACCAGGAGGGGTGCAGCGTCCTCTTTTACCGCTCCAGGGAAATCAACCGTTTTTTCCTTTACAGCATTGAACGCCGGCCTTTATGTATACCATTGCGCCGCTGATCAAACAAGCGCCAGCATCAACTTCTTAAAAACGGGTATTGCCCAATGAGACTGCTATCCCTCGGCTTGTGTCTGATGCGGATCAGGAGTTGAATCGGTTTTTGACACGATTGAACAAGCAAAATTCTATCTTCAACGTCATCCTCATTTTGACTGGGGACCGATCTTATATTAGCGACGAGAGGTATTTTCACTGGTTTCATCAGCCCTGTAGAAATCCAAACAACCAGCACTCCCTATTGCGAAACAGCATCAGATGTGATCACGCCAATTTCTCCAAATGAAGCCCGATAATCGCCCTCCGTTCCGCTTTGGCCTTTTCCTACTTTTAGGGCTTTAATCTTTATAAACCTCGCGGGGGCAGCGTCAAATCTGACGGTCTGTTCAATCGGGTTGTTCAGCACATTGCTAAACTCGCCGCTTGCGACAAGACGCCACCGCCGGCTATCTGAACTTACCGAAAACTCATAATCGGTTATAATGCCAAATGACCAGCGCTCCTGAATGGGCCAATAGGTAAATCCTTTTAGCTCGTATGCACTGCCCAGGTCTATGATCACTTCCTGGGGGCTCTTTACATCTTCTGCAGTCGCCCAAAAGGTCTCAGGATTATCATCAATCATGTGCACAGCTTCTGAAGCATCTCCCGAAGAAACACTTGTCACTTTCCACTCCTTTTTATTCAGGTCGAAATACTTCGTAATCGCCTCTGTTTGCAGATCATCTGAAGGATCAACGCTAATCGCTTTCAGCATGGTTGGGCCGTCAACCAGAAAAGCTTCTGCATAGCGGGATGATTCGCGGGTTGGTGTAGTACCATCGCGTGTGTAATACACCTCAATATTTTTATCCGATACCTCGAAGCTTACCATCCCCGCTTTATTCCTCTTTGGGACAGGCTGAGCCAAGACGTGTGGTGCGTGATACAATGCAAGATTTGAGATTGCCGGCGACCCCTTGGCCTCCAAAATATTTACCCTGATGCCCGTGGCATTCACCGTGTCAAAACGCAATATGCGTTTATATCCAATGGTTGTTTGCCGATCTATTTCGATCCACTCGCCGGCTACTTCTGCTTCAACACTAAACGCCTGTACCCTTTGTCCCAGTGCGATGTATTCCTGCAAT
>JBGCEN010000039.1:0-10010 GCA_045106435.1 Rhodothermales bacterium | reverse complement strand
AATTCCAACCGTAGGCCAAAACCCGATTTGCTTACCCACTTCAATAAGAAGGGCAAGCTCTATCATGGGGACAACGATAAAAAGTATCAGTAATCTGGAAAACATACTTTTTAAAAGCTCTTTTTACGATGGTTGGTTATTGAACAACCTGGCGGTAAAAATGGGTTCGTTAAGAGTTTTGCTTGTTTGTACCAAATTGTTTACGCCCGATATTGAGTTGAGATGCACCTTTATGAAACTGTTGAGATTTAATCTTCACATTGAGGAAGCGATCTTTTGGTGCTTTTGAATCCGCTTTTTTCACACGTAACGCTGCTATGCGCTCAAAAAGTCGTATCCTAAATCACTCAAAATCTCATCTCTCTCAATTGCGAACCTCAAATCTCAACAGTTTCTTAGTTCGAGACAAGAACTTTCAGGAAATAGACTCAGCGTATTCTTTTGTCACCCCGGTATGTCGAAGGGTCCATGCAATTCTTCAATCATATGCCCTTTTTGTTAGTTTCTTAGCTCGACTTTATCCATTTTGCATACCCTTTTGAATAAACTTTTGCGCGGGGATATCCCACACACATTATTGTCGATTTATCCAGGTCTGGCATAGATACCGAGACCTCTAAATATTACCACACCTTTCTATCTATGCAGATTAAGCCTCTTTTGCGGGCTTCAAATGGATAAAGTCCAGCTAAGTACTTCTTGTCCCGAATTCGCGATAATTAATGGCAAAAAAACACGGAATAAAAAAATAGTTGATGTGTAAGGTATGTGACATTACATTATGTTAGATTGAATCTCTTTTAGTATGTGGTTAAAAGCGAAGATTTAACAGCTAACGTAGTCGTCTGCCAGCACATCACTTGGGTTATATCGTGCTTTGCTGTGCATATGGAAAGGTTGCAAAACAACTGAAGAACGACGAAATAGGCCATCATACCTATAAACATCAATGCGATGTTTACTTTACTGACAGTCACTTAGTACATATCCTGAATCGGTTTTAGATGGATCAAGCATATCTTTTTATTCCCCTTGTTACCGGTTTGTTGGCGGGCGCACTGGTTGTTTACCTTCTTATGCGTGCGCAGATGGATTCAAGCACGGCAACGTTGAAAGAACGATTGCGAAATAGAGAGCAAGAAGCTGAGCGCTTGGATGCCTTGCTCGATGAATCAAAAGGATCTGTTGTTTACCTGACACAGGAAAAAGAAGCGCTCGTCCAGCATTATTCCATTGCAAAAGCAGGGCTTCAGTCCAGGGATCAGCAGGTTCACGCGCTCCGTGAAGAAAACGAAACACTAAAAAAAGCCGCCGGCCAGATTCAGGCACGAATCACGCAGCTTACGGGCCAGCTTGCGGTACGAGAAACGCAACTTGAAGACGAACGACGGGCCGCTGCTGCGCAACGTGACTTGTTGAATGAGTCCCAGCAAAAGTTGTCTGAGTCTTTTAAGGCCCTTTCAGCTGAAGCATTACAGCACAACAACGCTGCATTTACGGAATTGGCAAAGGCATCGATGGAGCAGTTTTACCAACGGGCAGATGCAGCGATTGATAAACGTACGGTGGCAATGGGGGAGATGGTGAAACCACTCAGTGCGTCTCTTGAGCAGGTAAACGAGCGAATCAAGGAAATAGAATCGGCCCGCACGTCTGCCTACGCATCGCTGAATGAACAAATATCATCCATGGCCAGGGCCCAGCTACAGATCCAGCGCGAGGCCGGCAATCTCGTGAAAGCATTGCGGCAGCCCATGGTGCGCGGTCGATGGGGTGAAATGCAGCTTCGGAAGGTGGTGGAACTGGCGGGCATGGTGGCACATTGCGATTTTTCTGAACAGGTATCCGTAGATTCTCCCAATGGCCGAATTCGACCCGATTTGGTGGTTAACCTACCAAATAACAAGCACGTTATAATTGATGCGAAAGCACCTCTTCAAGCATATCTGGATGCAATGGAAGAAGAGGATGATGTACTCGCCCGCAAGAAACTCACCGAACACGCATCTCAGATACGAACACACCTGCGGCAGTTGGGGGTTAAATCTTACCATCAGGAATTTGATGAGTCGCCAGAATTTGTTGTGCTCTTTTTGCCTGGGGAGATGTTTTTCAGCGCTGCTTTACAGCAAGATGCGACCCTGCTTGAGGATGGGATTAAGCGAGGTGTTATCATTGCTACACCTACCACATTGATTGCGCTCCTGCGGGCTGTTGCTTATGGTTGGCGACAGGAGCAGATTGCAAAACATGCAACGGATATCAGTAACCTGGGACGGGAGCTATATGATCGACTGAAGACCATGGCCGGCCATTTTACCGATATGCGCAAAGGCCTTGACCGGGCCGTTTCCAGTTACAACAGTGCCGTAGGTTCTCTTGAATCAAGGGTGCTGGTATCAGCCCGAAAGTTCACTGAACTGGGCGCGTCTACCGATGAAGGCCTGGATACAATAGAAGTCATTGACCGCTCTGTAAGAATGCTGCACGCACCGGAGTTAGGCGATGGGGAAAACCTGGAGCGAGAGCCAGATATCCCGAGTGGTAGCGAAAACGGTGCAATAGATCAGGCTGAATAGAGGGGATGGGTTCTGGGTTTAAGATTCTGGGTTCATGGTTCTGGGTTCAAAGTTGGTTGGCAAACTCCCCTCCTTTTCAAGGAGGGGTAATCCTGAATGGAATTCAGGATGGGGTGGTTTATAAGGAGTTTGCCCGGTGTATAGGACTTAACCACCTCGCCTGCCGGCACTCCTCCTTGAAAAGGAGGAGAATCTGATTGGTTAGCTTTGCCCTGATTTTTATGAACACTAGAATGGGTGTTAATTAGAATCTACGAACCCTCTTAAATCGCTCATCCTGTAATTATCCTTAGCGATTAATAATTACGCGATTTGCAAGACTGACTTCTACATAGATGCATTAAGAAGCCCAATAATTAAATTTCACCCCATCACCCCATCACCCCATCACCCCGAAATCTGGTCATATTCCAGTTGTTGTGTATCTTATGATTGTAATCAATCTATAGCTCAACAACGATAATGCGTACACTATCTCCTCTGCTTTTATTGCTAATCCTTTTAGCTTCTCCGGCACAGGGGCAAGATGCGTATCATAGCGCATTGCTGACACAGTTGGAAACTGATCATGGCATCACGGGAGGAGAATGGGTTTTTTCCGAAAATGAGTCGATAACGCAGGACTTGGTTTATGATTCCGGGAATTTAACGCGGCAGTCAATTGCGGTAGCCGGGCAGCCTTTTACTACAGCAATGCGCCTTGCAATCCCGCAAAGAGGTGCAAATCCCTGGGATTACTTTATTGGGTTCACCGCTCAAAAAGCACTTGCCGCCGGCGACAAAGCGCTTATGGTTGTGTGGATACGCGGCATAGATGCAGAACGCGCAAGTGGTTTGGTAAATGCCAATTTTGAGCAGAATTCCAATCCTTATACCAAATCGCTTTTCAGGGGGCTGATTCCGTCGAGTGCATGGCAGCAGTGGATCATTCCATTTGAGGCGTCCATTGCGCATGGGACCAATCAGGCGCAGGCCATTTTTCATTTGGGCATCATGGCGCAGTCGGTTGAATTTGCCGGCCTGGCAGTCATCAACTACGGAAATAAGTACACCCTGGATCAGTTGCCGAGTTCAAGCCAGGAGCTGGATTATACGGGCCGTTCGGCATCTGCGAGTTGGCGCGCGGAGGCAGATGCCAGAATTGATACCTACAGAAAACGTGACCTGCTTGTTAACGTTGTGGACAACCGCGGCCAGGCCGTAGAAAATGCCTCGGTATCAGTCGAAATGCAGCGGCATCGGTTTGGTTTTGGGTCTGCTGTAGCCGTGTGGATGATGTTGCAGCAAAGCAGCGACGGCGCGATGTATCGTAGTAAAATCGCTGATCTGAATGGAAATGGGCAGCGTTTTAGTACCTCGGTACTTGAAAACGGATTAAAGTGGGGCATATGGGAAAATCCTGATTGGCCCGGGAATCAGACACAAACAATTGGTGTGGTTGAAGACTTGATCAACCTGGGTATGGATGTCAGAGGTCATAATCTTGTTTGGCCATCGTGGGATTTTATGCCGGCGGAGGCACTCCAGCTACAAAATGATCCTGCAGCACTTCGTCTGCTTATCGAGGCGCGTATTACTGATGTGGGGGGGAGATCTGGCCTCAAAGGCGCACTCATTGATTGGGATGTGTTAAACGAGCCGGCGCACCTAACCGATGTGGCAGAAGTCTTTGCACAGGAAGCCAATTACGCAACGGGTGAAGAGGTGTATGCAGAGTGGTTCAAACAAGCAGCTGAAGTAGATCCTGAAGCCACGTTATACATCAATGAGTACGGCATTCTCACAAACAGTGGACTGGACCTGTCAATACAGGAACGCTACCAGGAAATCATTGAGGTGATTGAGACCAATGGCGGGCGCATTGATGGCGTAGGCATGCAAGGACACTTTAGTTTGCCGCTTACCCCTCCGGAGGTCGTCTATGAGATCTTTGATCAATATGCTGCTTCGGGTAAAGAATTGAGTGTGACCGAATACGATGCGGAAAACGTGCCTGAAGATCTCGCTGCGGATTATATGCGTGATCTTCTGACCATTACGTTTAGCCATCCAGCCATGCGATCTTTCCTTATGTGGGGTTTTTGGGATGGCGCCCATTGGAAAAATGATGCCCCCATATTTCGGCAGGATTGGTCATTGAAGCCGTCTGGACAGGCCTTTTTTGATCTGGTTTTTGACGAGTGGTGGACGAACGAGCAGGCCGTAACCAATGCTGATGGCGAGTTTATGCTGCGGGGTTTTCATGGTATGCACGAAATTACTGTCGATTTTGAAGGGACTGTAGTGCGTACTGTGGTGGATCTAGAGCCTGGTGAAGGGCCCACAGAAGTATCAATTGCGTTGCCTCGGCAGGTATCCATTGGCGAAGACATGCATGCACCGGATCGCTTTGAATTGATGCCGCACTATCCCGAGCCGGCCTCTGGGCAAGCTACTTTGCGGTTTGCGTTGCCGGCACCTTCCAACGTTCGTATAAACGTTTTTGATACACTTGGGCGGCAGGTCGACTCGATCGAGGCTGAGCAAAAGCCGGCTGGGAAACACGAAGTGATTCTGGATACTGCTCAACTTACGAATGGCGTGTACTTTTACAGTATACAAGCCGGCGAATGGAATGGCAGACGGAGTTTTGTTGTAAGAAAGTAATCCCCAAAACCAGAATCATTCTGTAGCAAAACAGGAATATCAGGCAGGAGAATCCGACGCCTTGAATTAATGCTTGGTAACAAAATAGTAACCTTCTGCAGTCCAAAAACTGATTTCTGAGAACTGAGCCCAGTTAACAGTTCACGCATATCTAAATTTCCTTTCCTTTGGGATACGCGTTTTTTTGAATTGTCTGCCGGAGCTAACATTCCGGTATTCCTTTTGCGCCAGGTTTTGCAACTCATGTATCCCAAGCAATAGGGGCTTGTTGTATGGTCAGGATTCCTGAAGGATAGTTTCTCGGGATGATATTTAAAAGGACCCGCTCTACCTTAACCCGAATTATTACAAAGGAATAGATTGGAAATTATGCTTTCGTATATCAAAGTTAAACGCTCGATATTGGCATTTTTACCCTTGGTGCTTGTTGTAGCACTTTCTCCTGCTGCTGCTAATGCTCAGTCCGTTGTATCCGTCAGAAGCAATGATGGCTTGATGGAAGCTCAGCGCAGCTGCGATATCTTTGAGGAGTCCGGCGGCCTGATCGTTATGGAAACGGAGTCGGATAATCCAGCTGGTAGCTGGACGCTTCAGAACAATATTTCGGGTGCACTCGGCACAGGGTATTATGAATGGAAGTCCGGAAATTCTTCAGGTGGCATTGATGGGTCTGGCCAGGGAATTCTGAGCTATTCAGTAGAAATAAATCAGACAGGCACATATCGCTTCCTTTTTCGCACAGCGGCGCCTCATACCACAGAGCATAACGATGCGTGGATTCGGTTTCCTGACAACGATCTGGAAGCAAAGAAAGCCAACGGCAATAGCAACGCAGATCTAACGCGCAACGTTTGGTTCAAAGTATATCAGAACAAAGGCGGGGATGCCTGGAATTTTGATGCACATACAGTAGACAACAATGCGCATCAGATTTTTGCGATTATTGATACGCCGGGTGTATATCGCGTGGAGATGTCTGGTCGATCAACAATGTTCAAAGTTGATCGCTTTGTATTATTTCACGAAAACGTAAGCCAGAGTACGGCCACCAATACGGGTACACCGGAATCAGGCTGTTCTTCTCTGCCTGTTGAGTTGACCTCATTCGCTGGCCTTGTTGATGGCGAAGAGGTTGTTCTGGATTGGACAACAGCGAGCGAGCTGAATAACGCCGGCTTCGACATTGAATTTGCACGGGAAGCAGGCGGCGATTTTAGCAAAATTGGATTTGTATCTGGATCAGGTACATCTAACGAATCCCTTGATTACACCTTTGCGCATACACCTGGAGGGCTAAGCGGCCAAACGGTGTATTACCGGTTGAAGCAGCTCGATTTTGATGGCACCTTCGAATACTCCGATGTGGTTGCCGTAAATCTGTCTCTTGCGCCTGTGGCTGTTTTGCATCCAGCGTATCCCAATCCTTTTAATCCATCAGCAACCATTTCATTTGCGCTGCCCGTAGAGAGCGAAGTGCAGCTTTCAGTCTACGATGCATCGGGCCGGCTGGTGCAGGAGTTGATCAATGGGGTACGGTCTGCCGGCTTCCACAGCGAAGTATTTCAGGCTACCGACGAAATGGCAAGCGGTATGTACATGTATCGCCTTGTTACGCCTGCAAAGACGCTTAGTGGGACGGTGATGCTGCTGAAGTAGCAGCTGTATTGCCGACTCATTTTCCTGGGCTGGGTACAGGGGGGCTTTAGACGCTGCAGACACCCCCCTGCATCAACGATAATCGTTGATGCTTTCCCCACTCTCAATAGGGGAAATTCTCACGGTGAGGGTTAAACTCCTCTCAATAGGGGAATTCTTGGTGTAAGGGTTAATCCCCTCCTCCGGAGGGGTGCCTGAAAGGCGGGGTGGGTTTTAGCAAAAGCGGGAGATGAATCTGAAGCAATCAATCATCACCCAAATACCATATGCTAGTTTTGTAACACTTCTTGGTTGTCCGTCGTATCGCGGTTCATTGGCCTTGCACAACAGGAAATAACCTCTCCCTGTATTCCATGGCCGTGACCTGCCACCTCCCTGAGATACGACCATGCTAAAGAGTTACCTCAAGATTGCCTTTCGTTTCCTGAAGCGGCACAAAGCGTACGCGTTTATCAATATTTCTGGCTTTGCTGTGGGCATGGCTTCTTGTCTGCTTATTTTTATGCTGATCAAGCATGAATGGAGCTACGACCGGTTTCACGAAAACGCAGATCACATTTACAGGACCAGTATTGCCTATCAAACCCCTGACGGCGAGACGAGATATCAGAATATGATGTTTCCCGACTTCACGCCGCAGTTGGAGCAGGAGTTTCCGGCGATTCACTCTGCAACCAGATATGTCCAGGGGAGCCAGGACCTGAAGGTAGATAACGAGATTTTTAGACAGGACCTGGTTGAAGTAGATACGCCTTTCTTTGAGATGTTTACCTTTCCGTTATTAAGCGGAGATAGCAAAACAGCGCTTGCTGATCCATCCGGTATGGTGCTGACTGAAACAGTAGCTAAGCGATTTTTTGATGTTGACGCCGCCTCGTACGACCAAATCCTCGGCCGGCAAATCTCGATCACCCGGGATGAAGTGGAGTATACCTTTGCAGTCACTGGCATTGCAGCAGATTTACCAACCAATTCCAGTTTTCAATTTGATGCAGCCATTTCATTTGAAAATTACGACGACATTCGACTCGGAGGGAATAATTGGGGAGGACGGACATCAACATATGTGCTGTTGAACGAGGGGGAAGATGCATCAAATCTGGAAACGGCGCTTATCCCATTTGTTGAGACGCAATTCTCTGATTATATCCAGCAGTTAAAAGACAACAATTATTTAGTAGACAGAGCGGATGCTTTTAAGATGTCATTGCAACCTCTGCCTGCGATGCATCAAACGCCAGAAGTGTTTGTGCCTTATGAAGTGACGCCTCATGATCCACTCTATTCTTACATCCTGGGTGGGATCGGGTTGTTGATTCTGCTGATTGCTTGTATCAACTTTATGACGTTGTCTGTAGGGCTTTCTGCAAGCAGGGCGCGGGAAGTTGGGATGCGCAAGGTATTGGGTGCGCAAAGGAATCAGTTAATGCAGCAGTACTGGGGAGAGGCGCTGATACAAACGTCTTTTGGATTGGTGATTGGCTTTGCTTTGTCGATTTTGCTGCTGCCTTTTTTCAACGAGTTGACAGGCCAAACGCTGTCTTTGTTTAACTTGAACCTGTTTGAAGTACTGGGCGCGTTGTTGATTTTGTTGATTGTCGTCGGTTTAGTTGCCGGCGGTTATCCTTCTGTATTGCTGTCTCGTTTTCAGCCTGTTGCAGTCCTTAAAGGCATTGTTCGCACACAGGGCAAAGACCTGTTGAATCGAAGTCTGGTGGTATTACAATACACCATTTCGATCGCGTTGATTATTGGGACACTCATCATGGCGCAGCAATTAAATTATTTGCTGGAAAAAGACCTGGGGTATGATAAAGAGCTGGTGATGGTGGTGAATACAAGTCAGGTGAGCCGTGCCGATGCGGAAGGTGTTTTGAATCAATTCCGAAACACGCTGTTGCCCTATGTACAGATTGACGAAATTTCACGCACCGGCAGTTCGTTCACACGAGGGAGCGATCGTAATTCATGGCAAGATGCGGATGGCATCACCCGGTCAGCCTACAACTTTGGCATTGGGATCGAATATGTGGATTTGATGGGTATGGAGATCGTTGAGGGGCGAAATTTTCTAAAAGAGTTTCCAACAGATTCGACGAACAGTATTCTGGTCAATGAGGCACTGGTTCGTGAGTTCGGGATAGAAGATCCTGTTGGCAAGCAGTTAACAGGGTGGCTGAGTTTTATCTACGACGAATCGCCAACCATTATTGGCGTTGTTAAAGATTATCACTTCAGATCATTAAGGGAAGAAGTGGTGCCGGCGGTGATGAACATGCACCCCAATTACTACAACTACATGGGGGCTATGCTAGTCAAAATATCCACTGATAATATCAGTTCAGCCGTAAGTCTGGTAGAAAATACCTGGGCTGACGTTTTGCCGGGCAAGCCTTTTACGTACTCTTTCCTGGATGAAGACGTAGCTACGCAATACCAGACAGAAGAGCGGTGGAGTGGCATCGTGACATCGTCTGCATTACTCGCTATCCTGATAGCCAGCCTCGGCCTTTTTGGGCTTGCTACACTGACGGTTTCACAACGCACCAGAGAAATAGGCATACGCAAAGTACTAGGCGCGAGCATGCCCAAAGTTGTCCTGCTGATTTCTTCAGATTTTGTGAAGCTGGTCGGCATCGCTGCTGTGATTGCATGGCCGCTGGCCTATTTCGGCATGACCAAGTGGCTGAGTGATTTTGCCAGTAAAATTGATATCAGTATTTGGCCTTTTGCGATTGCCGCTTTGCTTGCCATTGGTATCGCAATGTTAACCATTAGCAGCCGTGCCATAGGTGCGGCGATGATTAATCCGGTGAAGGCGCTGCGTTACAGGAATTAGGAACACTACTGATAAAGCGTGAGCATGGATTGGAAATCTCTTTTGCAATGAGGACACAGGGAGAACGGTATATTTCTTTATTTAAGTAATGCCTGTGTGTTAAGTTTTGGGCACGTTGGCGTTTAACAAAAGCAATCGTGCATGTTGTAAGAACCTGTCTACGATCTATTTCCGAGGTGCATTGTGCGCCCTTTTTGCCCATATCTGCGTTCCTTTTTGCGCCCGATGCGCTGCATCGAACACAAAAAGCGCCTTGATTTGAACAAAAATTGCTGCAAATGCAATCTCGG
>JBGCEN010000038.1:0-8719 GCA_045106435.1 Rhodothermales bacterium | reverse complement strand
GGAGCCGACAACATTGCGCGGTGGCCGATCTTCAATCCCTAACAATAAATGGCCGCCTCCTTCATTCGAGCGCGCAACGCAGTACTGAAAGCGTTTGTTTGTATCAAACTTCACCTTCGCCTCTTTAAATTCCAGTGTCTGATGCTCTGAGCTAAAGTCTTGCCACGTATCGAAACATGAAATCATCAGGGAATCTCTCTTTGTTTCTCGTTACAGCCTGGTTTAAGACTCTGACCTCAACTCCGTAAAGCTGTGCTAAGTCTGCATCGAGCATAACCTTCTTGCCTTGGATCATATGAATCCGGCTTGTAATCCCATCATCTGAGAGGTGCTGTACTTCCTTCTTCTTTGCCATTCAGCTAGATATACCGTTTGAGAGAACAGGGGAATATAAGAAAAGGGGGACTCAGGATGCCGTCCAGATTCATGTAAAAATGTGCGGTATGAAAGGGTATATTTGGCCGAAATGATTTCGGTTTTGCACAACTGCAGCGAAATAACGACCATTTTAGGTGCAGGGCAGGGGACTTTTATCTATTTTGGGGCTGAAAACTTCGCGAATGCGGCCAAAAGACGAGGCTGGTATTAATCGCCCAAGTATTGGGCTTATTGGAGCTGGCCGACTTCCTTCATAGTCTAATGATCAGAAGAATCAACAACACCGATGATAGGGTTGCGAAGACCGTTCTAATGGTGTTCCAGCGGACCCAGCGGGGCTCAAATGCCTCGCGGACTTCTTGAAGTGAAGATTCAGTCAGGGTATCGAGATCCTGCCTTTGAAGCTGGTTATTCAAAGGTACATTAATGGTTGCAGTAGGCAATTGGACGCCGAACAGATAAATTGTAGTCGCTGCGATCGCGAGCATAAGATCAATGTCGGCAAGCCGAAGAAAGCTGATTACAGTCAGTACCAAAACACTTAATACAGATCCTATCCAAAGCAAGATGAAGATCGGCTGATTGTTCTGAATCACACGATCCATCACCTTAAATGCCTTGAGAAAATCGTGATCGTTGAGGGTCTTGATCCCTGGCATAACCACTATGGTAAAACCGGCTAGAATGCCCGTGACTAAAGAGCAAAGCAATATTGAGCTAGCGAGAGATATTTGAATCAGATCCATATTTTATTCTCTTATTGTAGAGTAGATAGCCACTCTTCACAAAGCCTAAAGGCGATTTAGGGAAGAATCTATCTGGTGATCCTTATTGCAGCTACACGGCTACTGACCATACCCCGATTTTTCGAAAAAGCGTCCAAACACAATCCCTATCAATTTTTCCTTGCTGATAGGGATTGTTTTACATAGGTAAGACCGGGTTAACGCCTCTTCATATAGGTAGATTTAGCTAATTTCTGATGACAGTGTCAATTTATGGGAAGATATGGACGTATCGGACCTGCGCCTATAAATTAGATACCCTATCGCAGCTATAGAAAGTTCGATTACGGTTGCAAGAAAGATCCCCTCAGACGGCATTCCATCGATAGCCATGCCGATAAGGCGAGCCAGCCCGAAGGAGCCATAGACAATAATCGTGAGAAATATAGCCAAAGATCTCATAGGCGCACGAAAGGCTCCAAGAATAATCATTACAGCACTACCAGCTAGTAATCCCCCAGGGGCGCGAATTTCAGAGAGCAGGTTAGGGTCGTTTCCAAGAATAATTCCATTGCTGGCGTGGAAGGCATGGGGAATCAGTAGAATAGTACCTCCAATTCCCAAAAGTAACAGGCCAGAAATAAATAAGAAAATAGTTGTTCGGCGGTTTTTCATGCGGTTATACTCCATGTTTTAGTGATTGCAGTTTCGCGAGCAAATTCAGAAAATCCTTTGGAGGTCGCCCTGGAGCTCGCTGTACATCATCCGTCACATAGGCAGGTCATCCAGGATCTTGGCGATTCGTGCGGTATGTGTTGGTACTCGATGAGGCGGCCAAGCGCTAGACCCCCAGGCAGAGATTGCCTTATTTGGTTAGCGGTACCTCAAAAATACGGCATTCATGTGCTTCTCATCTGCGCTTAGTGCATTGGTTAACATGACATTCGATTTACCAAGTCCGGTAATTAAAATCGCATCAGCACCCTTCTCTTTCGCCTCGGAAATTAATTTGCCCTCAATCTTGTGGTTCCGTACCCAGAAGCCACTACCAAGCCCGTGACCAATCAACTCGTACTCTTTCTCGATGGCTGCTTCTGAGTAGTAAATATCAACACTCTCTGTTGGGGTATGCTCTTCTCCGACATAATTAACACTGGCGCATCCAGCCATTAGAAAGATCATGAAAAGGAGTACGCTACCCCTCGCAAATACGTGTCTTATATCTGAGAAATTAGACTCTTTTTGTGAAGTAGTTTTATTTGAATACATGGTTTATCAGTGGTTGTGTTAATTTTATTAATACTGGATTAGGGTTCTAACACTACTTGTGCTTTGAGACAGATCTGGAATCGAAGTATAAAATCGAAAGCCTTCTGCGAGCCCCGGTCATCATATTTTACTTCTGACTGCTATACGGCTACCGCCCACGCTCCGGATGAAGCGGTCTCTTGCGCATAAGTTTTGAAGTCTCTGGGGGTGCGGCCCAACGCGCGTTGGATGCCATCGGTGAGATACGAATTGCGGCCATCGAGGACGGTAGTGAATAGATAATCCAGCATCCAGACGACTTCTTTAGGTGCGCCGGATTCTTTCGCTCCAGCTACGAAAGCTTCATGTGGGACCTGAATGAATTTGATCTCTGTCCCTATTGCCTCAGATAAATCGGCAGCAATCTCAGTAAATGTCATAAGTCGGGGTCCGGTCACTTCATAGACTTGACCCGCGTGTCCGGGTTCAGTGAGCGCTGCCACAGCAACATCAGCGATGTCATCTACATCCACAAACGGTTCTTTAATGTCGCCTGCTGGTAACGTAATTTGCCCCGTGTGTACCATGTCTACAAAAGCGCCTTCTGAGAAGTTTTGATAGAACCAACTGGCGCGGACGACAGTCCAGTCGATGCCGCTTTCCTGTACGATCCGCTCACAGGCCTGTGCTTCTTCTTCGCCGCGTCCAGAAAGGATGACAAGGTGCTTCACGCCATGACGTTTAGCCAAATTAACAAATGCCTGAATAGAATCTGTGGCACCAGGCATGGCAAGGTCAGGAGCATAGTTGATGTAAACAGAAGTAACGTTGTTTAGACATGCATCCCAGCCTGCTTCATTGTTCCAATCGAAAGGAGGTGAGGTCGACCGTGAACCGCTACGTACAGGTACACCTTTTTCTTTCAAACGCGTGACGATTCGACGACCAGTTTTTCCGGTTGCGCCGAGAACCAATGTGATTTCTTCTTTCTTTTGAGACGGGATATTTTGAGTATTCATTTGCTTGAACCAAATTTTGTTATTGGATTACAAGCAAAAGAATACCAACATCAGCGTACGTCTTCTCGACATCTCCTGCCAAACTTTTGACAATGCCCGCCAATTTTCAATCTTTCGTGTACTTCGTTATGCATTAAGCCGATAGGAACGTGGCGTTTGCCCGGCCCATCGTTTAAAGGCGCGCGCGAAAGCGCTCTGTTCAGAATAGCCTGTCATGAATGCAATTTCAGCGAGTGAATAGTCCGTCTCCTGAAGAAGCCGCTCTGATAACTGACGACGTGATTCGTCGACCAAGGTTTGAAAAGAATAACCATGTTCTGAGAGCCTACGTTGCAGCGTGCGTCCACTCATGCCCAATTGCTGAGCTGTATCGAAAATTGTTGGCACACCTTCGCTCAGGGATTGGGATATCTGGCTACGCACATGCTGTTCCAAAGAAGGGTCATCTTCAACGCTCGATAGTTCAGTTTCGAGGTGTGCATCGAAGAATGAAACGATACTTTGATCTCCTATCTTATTTGGCCTTAGCAGTGACTCACGCGAAACCAATAGTGCATCTCGGTCTGTCTCGAAGTGTACAGGGCACTCAAAATATGCTTCATGATCTACAGTAGATTCAGGAGCTGAGTGCTTGAAATAAACCGCAAATGGATTAAATTCTTTACCAGAAACCTCGCGGCTTATCGACGTAATACTCGCAATGGTTGCTTCATTTGAAAGCCGCATGCCCAGGGTTCGCTCGCCAGCCCGATGAAGATGCATAAATGCGCCCTCATTGACTTTCTCAACCTGGTAGGTTGAAACATTCGTCAATACTCTGGCATAGCGTTCTGCTCTTTCGTAAGATCCTCGGAGAGTTGTTGCTGACTTCCAGGCAAGCCCAAATGCTCCATAATCAGCACAATGCATGGCAGCACCAGCTCTTAGTGGAATCGTTGTTGGACTTGGTTCAACAGTTGTCAACCTCTCGAGAAAGGCATAATATTCTGTGTCAGAAATCATCTGCCTTGGATCGACTGGGCTATCTGGCTCAATACCTACCGACCGCAATAGGACATCCTTGTCAACTTCATCGTCGACTGCTCCCAGTACTTTTCTAACAAACAATGATGTTATTTGACCCATTTCAATGACAACAGCTTATAAAGTAGGGGGGTAGCGCTGTAAGATACCTGTACTTGCACATGTAAACTTCATATGCCTTCAAAACGTAGATGGTTTCGTAAATTTGGCACGACGATTAACTTCCGCCCGGGTGCGTTTCGCGAAGTTGGCGCGGGGCTCTCTGGCGGCTTAGATTGTAGCGGAGCCAGGTCATAGCCGCCTCTTCTCCAAACGTCTGCAGTAGATTCTCTGCGAAATCCTATGATTTTCTACTGGGCTGCTCGTACAGCCAACTGGTGGCAAGGTACGTTAGTACAGGCATGATTACGTACGTCATCAGCGCGACAATAGCCGCCACCGCCGCGCTGACGGTTAATAGGCGTGGGCCTGTTAACACGGCCGACAGCGCGGGTGGTACAAAGTAGACGGGAGCGAGCAGACCGGCAAACGTCAAAAGAGCCAGCTTGTATCGTTTCGGTCGACGGCAATGTTGGTTAGGTTTTCCATTACCAATGCGCATTGGATTCTCCATAGCAGTCAGTTCAGTGTCGGATTCCACGATCCAACTTCAGGCTCAAGCGAGCTGTGCGGCTGCACTTGCGCGGACCTGGCCGATTAGAATGGACCAGTCCATTCCAAGAGCTGTGTATACTCCTTCTGCTTTAGGGGATGCGTTGTCCCCAAGAATTTCAATCATCAGGCTGGCTGCGTCTGCTACAACCACACCGCTTTGTATCAACCTGACAATTCCGGTTTCCCGTTTAGTACTATCGAATGTTCCACAGGCATCTACCGCCACGTAAGCTTCAAAGCCTTCTCTTGCCGCGCGCATTGCGGGAAACGCCGCGCAGACTTCTAACGATAGACCGGCAAAGATCAGTTTGTTGCGGCCGGTCGCTCGGATCGCGGCTTCCACACGCGGATCGTCCCACGCATTCACTGTTGTTCGATCTATGAAGCTCTCCCCGGGAAGAGCTGCTTGCAATTCCGGAATAGCCGGACCCCAAAGCGTTTCCGAGGACGTGGTCGTAGTCACGATGGGGAGGCCGAGTGCACGCGCTGCTTTGGCCAAGCCCACGATGTTGTGCTTGAGTTCAGCGATTGAGTAGTCGCGGATGCCCGTCATAAGGCCGACCTGGTTATCAACAAAAATCACTGCAGCATTATCAACACTCAGTGGTTCTGGGTTGTGAAAATGATTTTTCATAGCTGTTTCCTTTGGATTAAGTTAGATTGATTCAACGATTGTCTGCAATGGTGCCTAACTGCCCGGCTTTATAAGCCGCTTTTATGTCGGCAATTTGCCGTTGTGAGCCCATAACAAAAGGACCATCCTGAACAAAGGGCTCACCGATCTGTGCACCATCGAACAAGACGAAGTGAACAGACTCACGAGATGGGTTACTAAGAACGATTTTTGCGCTGCCGTCGCATTTGATTGCAATAGCTTGACCGGTGGCTAAATGCCTGGTAGTTTCACCAATGACGACGTCTAAGCTTCCATCGACGGATTGGACCCATATGCCTCGTTTGGCGGCTGTCCAATGTGAAAAGCGGCCACCAGGTTGGATCGAGCCGTCTAACATGGTCATAGGGGTCGATGGAGAGGTTGCACCGCGAACACCATTCGACTCACCTAGTGCGACCTTCACGCGATATTCTGCGGTGTTAATCACGGGCATATCTTCTGATCGTACGAGGCGTGAAGTAGGCGCCTCGAATCGCTGAGCCTGGAGCACATTGACGAATACCTGTAATGCGTGGATTCGCGAATTCGCTCGAGGATATTCATCATGCACCGCGCCTCTGCCGGTGCTGAGCCAGTACAAATCTCCGGGTTTCAGATCAAAATCATTTCCCAATGAATCACGGTTGTGAAAAAGACCCTCACTGTCTTCAAACAACAGAGACACAGCAGACATGCCTGCATGGGGGTGCACGCCGAAAGTAGGTTCCGTCGCCACGAAGTGGTCGACCATCACGAGTGGATCCATCGCTTCTCCTATATCTCTAGCACGAAAGCTCTGCGCCTTGAAGCCACTTCCAACGGTGAGATCGTCGCCACTAATGGGCTCAGATACAACAGCCACTGTATCCGATGTAAAGCCGTTTGAAAAGTCAATTGCCCCATTGATTGCCTTCATTTTGTCTACCTCTTCCTGTTCGGTTGTGATTGGTTATTGAGAGTATTCATTTGCTTGAACCAAACTTTGTTATAGGATTACTAGAAAATGAATACCAACATCCGCGTACGTCTTATAGACATTGCCTGCCAAACATTTGACAATGCCCTCTCATTTTCAATCTTTTGAGCGCTTTGTAATACATTAAGCCGATAGGAACGTGGCGTTTGTCCAGCCCATCGTTTAAATGCGCGTGTGAAAGCGCTCTGTTCTGAATATCCTGTCATGAATGCAATTTCAGCGAGTGAATAGTCAGTCTCTTGAAGAAGGCTTTCCGATAACTGGCGACGTGATTCGTCGACTAGGGTTTGAAAGTAATATCCCTGTTCTGAGAGCCTGCGTTGCAGCGTGCGTCCACTCATGCCCAATTGCTGAGCTGTATCAAAAATTGTTGGTACACCTTCGCTCAGGGATTGGGATATCTGGCTAAGTACATGCTGTACCAGGGAAGGGCTTTCTTCGAGGCTCGGTAGTTCAGCTTCGAGATGTGTATCGCAGAACAAAGCACTACTTTGATCTCCTATCTTATTGGGTTTTAGCAGTGCCTCATGCGAAACCAATAGCGCATCTCGGTCTTTCGAGAAGTGTACAGGGCACTCAAAATAGGCTTCATGATCTACAATAGATTCAGGAGCGGGATGCTTGAAATAAACAGCAAGTGGATTAAATTCTTTGCCGGAAACCTCGCGGCTGATCGACGAAATGGTTGCTTCTATTCTTAGCGGTTCCATAATTGTTTAGACCCCAAAGATTGCGTTCTTCGTTTGGATAAATCTAAAATCTGGAACCGGACTTAGGAAAAAAATAAACTACTTTAAGAAATTACTGTTTGCTGAGCTTATTACGCAGCATACTTACATATTCTGGGGTTACACCCAGGTAAGCAGCCAGGTCTTTTTGTGAAATCCTGTTGATTAGAAAAGGGTATTTTTTTAGGAAAATTTGGTAGCGCTCCTCGGCCGATTGAGAAATTCCCTGGTTGGTTCGTTGTATATAGCTAACGAGCGATCGCTGGTAAAGAACTCTGTAGAAATGTTCAAATGCAGGTATGATTTGAAAGAGCCTATCCCAGTTCTCTTTAGAAATCATTAACACCTCGGTATCTTCTAATGCTTCTATGAAATAACTTGAGGGCTGCTGGGTTAGAAAGCTGGCCATATCTCCAGTCCAGTAATCTTCTATGGCAAACATGGATATATGAGGTTTACCATGCATATCCAGAGTATACACTTTCAACGCTCCTTGGACTACAAAATACTCATAGCGGGTGATTTCTCCTGGTTGCAACAAGAAGTCTTTGCGGCGAACACGTTTCTCCTTAAATAGGGAGAGGTAGAGGCCTTGCTGGTCCTCATCCAGTGCGATGAACCGGCCTACATTCTGGAGGATTAACGTGTGTGCAGATTGAGAATCGAAAGTGCTCATTAGAGGCCTTCATCGTAATAGAACTTGATGAACTAATCGCTAAAACTTAGGCATGTTTCAAGCTATTACAAAGGCAATCTGAGAAATTGAACACAAGGGATCGAATAGATTTGCCTTGTCACTACTTATATTCAAACTGTTCCATCTTATTGCGTTTTACGAAACGGCTGCAAGTGGGGGAGGAGCAGCCTATTTTGTTTTTCTTCGATATCCCAAAAAGTAATAGTTCTGCGCCGAAGAAATGTTGTTGACGAAAATGATCAAACCAGTGAGCTGGATAGCTATCGTACTCACTGTTGTTGCTTTCGTCTTCACGATAATTAGCATACCTCATACGGGGTCTTTTCTGGACTACATCGTGTTCGGGATTATTATCGTTTGGTTTGCGAGTGTCCTTTTGGTTGGGGTTGCACTAATCTTACTTAAACATCAAATGATGGGGATTCTAACGCTATTATTTTTCCCCATCGGCATTTTTGCTGCCCCACACTTATTAGGGTTTTCTGGCGTATTTGCAAACCTATTCGAAGGGGTGCGATTCTTCTTACAGTTTATGCTTCCTATTTGGGCGAGCGTACTTTTAATCCTCAAGGGCAATCCAATTTCCGACCGATAGCGAAAGGCGAACTACTTCTGT
>JBGCEN010000037.1:0-8270 GCA_045106435.1 Rhodothermales bacterium | reverse complement strand
CAACATGTTACATCAGCATTACTCACCACACCCGTCATCCCTGCGAAGGCAGGGATCCAGTGTTGTGACTGCAAGCAGATTGCTTTTCTGGATTATTGCATCAGTCGCTTCGCTCGTGTCCTGCCTTCGCAGGCATGACGGCAGAGATAGTCGGATCGTTTCCCGAACTGACGTTATTTAGCTGACACGGGTCCAGGGAAAAATAATTCCAAAAGCACTGCTATAATCCTTCTGAGTCATGTGAGGTGTTAATAGGATTTAAAACTGACCGGACTATTGATAATGTGAGTTGAGATAACAAGCACTTAAATGCAACAGAGAAGGCCATTTTTATCCTCACTCTTCAGCTTCGCTCAGGTTGACTAATAGGAGTGACTTGCGTTTTTTAAAAGCCATTATCCAGAATTGATGTTAAATAATGCATGTTGCTTGCTTCTGCTTATAATATTGAGATAGCTTCTCATGCATAAACGAATCCATCCTGACCCAAGGTATAAAAATGAATAAAATTAGCCGCTCAACTTTTTTGAAAATTAGCGCTTTAGGTTTGGTTGGTGCAGCAAAGCCCAGTGACTTATTTAGTTTAACACCAAATCAAATTGACGTAGTTCAGGATGATGTACTGTTAAAGAAAGTAATTAACAGTAGCGACCTTGCCGTTGAGCGGTATTTAGGTTACAGCTATGAAGGCATTCGCTATTACAGACCGTTGAGTGATGCCTTTGCGACGTACTCCGCTTCTTATTGTCATCCAGATTCTAGATATCACAAATCGCAAGATGTGTTAGCACGAATGGATGATATCTTAAGCCGGCTTCTCGTTCTACAATATCCGAACGGTACGCTCGATTCCGGAGGCAACAGGCAATCACCTCCAGATACCGCCTTTTATCTGGAAAATATGTGCCCTGCAGCCACTGTACTTAAGCAAGCAGATATTGGTGAGACAAAGGACGTACAGGATAAGCTAAACGAATTTCTACAAAGAGCTGGTGAGGGAATCAGGACGGGTGGCGTCCATACGCCCAATCACAGGTGGGTAGTATGCGCAATTCTTGCTCGTCTGTATTCGCTTTTTGGTGACGAAAAATATGTGCACAGATTAGATGAATGGCTGGCAGAAGGCATCTACCTGAATGAAGATGGAAATTACCCTGAACGAAGCAGAAATTATTCTATCGTTGAAGGGCAGTCGTTAATAACTGTAGGTCGATTGCTAAACCGCCATGAACTATTTGAGGTTGTCAAAAAGAATCTCGAATCCAACTATTACTACATGGAGCCCAATGGCGATCTGATTACGCTTGATTCAAGAAGACAAGATCAAAATTATACGGTACCCATTGCCCGGTATTATTTCCTCTATAAATATCTGGCCAATCATTATAGTGATGCGTTTTTTGCAGCCATTGCCAAGGAGATTGAGGGCTTTGCAGGGTTTGACAGATTTGTGTTGTCCAAATTAATTGTCTTTATGGAAGAGCCTGATCTTCTGACCGAAATACCCGCAAATCAACCCCTACCGGTAAATTACGTTAAAGAGTTGCCGGCGTCTGGTTTGGTGCGAATAAGAAGAGGGGATACCACCGCTTCAATTTTTGGGGGAAACGACAAACCTTTAACTATCGCTTCCGGACGTTCTAATAACCCTACGTTTTTCACGTTCAGAAAAGGTGCAGCAATCCTGCATTCTGCAAGATTGTCGACCGCATTCTTTAATACAGGCTACGTGCGCAGTGACGGTGTTATAAAAAATGGGAACGAATATTATTTGTCGGAAAGAAAAGAGGCGTATTATTATCAACCAATGCCGGCAGACATAAGAAATGCAAGCGGTGATTATGAACTCTCTGAGTCTGTTGATGATAGATTTTGGAGTAAAATGGATTTTGAAAATCGCCCCAAGGATACAATCGCTTTGGAATCCAGCATTAAAATAACGGAAGAAAACGGATCCTTTAGTATGGATGTTGAAGTGGGTGGTTCAAGAGATGTCAGCGTAGTAATAGCATTCTGTTTTAACAAGGGGGGGAAATTAGAAGGTGTTACGCCGGCAGGAAAAGAGGATGATTATTTTCTTGAAAGCGGTACGGCGAAATATACTTTTGGCGATGATATGATAGAGATCGGTCCCGGAAAACATGAACACAATAGTTTGCGCGGCCTGGATGGGGAAGTATACTCAACCCATTTTGGGACAATAAAAGGTCAGGGAATGCATGTTTACATAACCGGGATAACTCCCTTTAAACATTCTTTGACAATAAAATAAGATATCAGGCTGATGGAGATGACCAATAAGAGCGGGTTCTCTATTGTTGATCATCAGTTGCTTGTTGGCCGGCGCCTTCAATCACCTGAAGCTCCTGATTGCCCTCTATATCAACCAGAATATCTATCTGCCCACTGGGCCACTGCACAAGGAGTGAGTCCACGCGTGTGCTTTCACCCAGACCAAAAGAAACGGTCTTTTCCGACTGAGACAAGTAACTTGAACCGGTTCGTGTTCGACGATACATTCTATTCTTGCCAACAACAGCAGTAATCTGTGCACCAAGGCCTTCTTTATTCGAGTCTGTGCCTTGCAGGCGTACCCTCAAATAGTTGGCGTTGGTGAGTTCGTTGCGCCAGAGATGGGCAGGGCCGCCGTTCTCTGTGATCAGTATGTCCACATCTCCATCACGGTCAAAGTCACCATAACTGGCACCTCTGGCTACCATCTGTTGGTCAAAGGCACCGCCAGGAATTGATGTTGCCTCGGTAAATACTCCATCGCTTTGATTTACGAACAGTTGAGCCTGTTGTCGATACGTCGAGCCATCCAGCGTTGGACGGATGGCCCACACATGACCATTTGCTGCCAGTAGGTCCAGATCTCCATCATATTCCACATCGAACAAGAAGAGGCCAAACGTTAAGGTCAAAAAACTGGGCTGGCCGATTTTGGAAGCCGCAGCCCGGTCATCAAAGAGATCATTTCCAGTGTACTTATAGACACCGATCATTTCGCTGGAAAAATTTCCAACAAAGATAGACTCCTGACCGCTATTGTCGACCACGCCCATGTCGATGCCCATGCCGGCGCGTGCATTGCCTGTCTCCCCCAAAGCAATCCCGCTACGTTGCCCGATCTCTATAAACGTCCCATCTCCGTTATTTTTGTAAAGCAAGTCAGGCTCTGCATCATTGGTTACGACAATGTCTGGCCATCCATCCCGGTTGAAGTCAAATTCAGCAACACCCAGGGATTTTTGCGGTGTTGTAAGAAATCCTGCTTTTTCAGTTTCGTCCGTGAAGGAGCCATTGCCATTATTCCTGTAGAAGCGATTGGGTACGCCTTTAAACTCACTGGGGGGGCAATAGACCTTTTGACCATACTGTTTTTCCAGATTGCTTGCTCCGCGTGTATCCAGGATAATGATGCCTTGAATCGAACAAAATATATCAGTACCCGGTGACCAATCGACATAGTTTACTACATAAAGATCGAGGTCTCCATCACGATCGGCATCAAAGAAGGTTGCCGAACTGCTCCATTCGGGCCGGCCTGATACAGAGGCCTCAGCGCCTACGCTGGAAAACCTGCCCCCATCATTGCGGAAAAGGTAATTCTGGTACAGGGTCGTGAAATAGAAATCTTCGTCCCCATCATTATCATAGTCGGCAGCTGTTATGCCCTGTCCATACGCCTCAATGCCGGCGAGCCCTGCCTCTTCGGTCGCTTCAGAGAATGTCCCATCCTGATTGTTTTTATACAGTCTGAGCGCTTTGACTGGATCAGCGGTCTCCGACTCTATAGGGCCGCCGCCAACAAGGAGGATATCCAGCCAGTCATCCCCATTGTAATCCACAAAACCACCACCAGAGCCCATCAGTTCGGGGAAATACACCTGCCCTCTGGAGCCATTGTCGTGAATAAAGTCTGCAAGGCCGGTTTCAATGGTTACTTCATTAAAAGCCGGCAATGGTCTTTCCTGACTCTTGCTTACAACTGGTGTATTTCCGGATGGACCTTGCTGGTCGCTGCATGCTGCCAGTAAGAAAAAAGAGAGGATGAAAAGACTAAAATAATGCCTGAGATTCAGTAACGGCATGGGTTGAATTTCTGCTATTACGAGTGCGTGCTCGGTGGTGTGTAAATTATGATTCGAGTTCGCAATATATAGTAGATTCAAAACAAAAGGATGAATTGTCTGCCGAAACGACCAGCTGAATACACGATTCCAGTTGCGAATGTCGAAACAATACGCTTCTTGATCGTTTTTAGATAAACACTTCAGGCATTCTCCGCCTACTTAGCATATACATACATACGTAGATAATCTATCTCGTACTATCATATCCAGTGGCATTCATGTCGCTGGCATTTCTCCAAGAGCACATCTACCCCCGGTCATATGAAAATGCATAGTAATACATGCAGCGTATGGTTTTTCCTTATCCTCTTTATTGCGAACCCGTCATTTGCACAGGAATTCGCCGGCCCGGTCCTTGACCCCGCCAGAGATATCACTGAGTATGTGCACGCATCCTGGGGCGAGCAAGAAGGATTACCCCAAGGCTCCATCAATGCAATTGAGCAAACAGACGACGGCTATGTATGGCTGGGCACGCAGGAGGGGCTCGTACGCTTTGATGGCATCAAGTTTACCGTATTTGATACGCACAAGGTAGACGCTTTGCGAGGCAACGATATACGCGTACTGAAGCGCGATCATGAGGGCGCGCTATGGATCGGCACGCTGAACGCAGGGATTTATCGATATTTCAATGGTACGTTCGCAAGTGCAACCGATCATGCATATCTGCAAAATGCACGGATCACAGCTATTCTTGCGGGGAAGCAGGGGCACGTATGGGTAGGTACGGCAGAAATGGGATTGTACCAGTTTGTACATGGCGAAATCATCCCGATAGATCTGCCTACACGAAATATTACTGCATTGCTTGAAACGGACGAGGGTACGCTTTGGATTGGCTCCCGCGACGCTGGTTTGTTTCGGTACGAGAACGGCACTGCCAGTGCATTCAGGGGCGTAGATGGACTGCCTGATGAGGACGTAACGTCGCTTGCTGCTAGTCAGAATGGTGGTATCTGGATAGGTACACGGGGAGGTGGTGTGGCGCATTTGCATAACGATACCTTTTATGTTGCCACAACCGAGCAAGGACTCCCATCTAATCGTATACACACGCTTTTTGAAGATGCAGCCGGCAGTCTGTGGATTGGCACAGATCAGGCCGGCCTGGTCCGTTTACGGCTTGAGATACCCACTTTTCAAACGATGGAGGCGGATGCCAGTATTCGCACCAGTGCTTCGACGTATGGTGCTATTACGTCTGTTGCTATGACCCCAGGTTCTGCAGTCCCTGGTTCAGTACCCAATAGTTCTGCGATCACAGCTTGGGAAGATGCGCTTCGGTTTTCAAGTTTTGCGTCGCCCAACGGGTTGACTTACGATGTTGTGAAGTCTCTCTTTCTGGATCGAGAAGGGAATTTGTTGATTGGTACAGATGGCGGTGGCCTGAATCTGCTACGAGAAGGCAAGTTTACCATGTATACCGAAAAGGTTGGGCTTCCGGATGATATTGTATACGCCATCCATGAAGATCACTTTGGCGCGATGTGGTTTAGTACGGAGAAGGGTGTTGGCCGGCTGTCAAAAGGAATCATGTCCACTTATTCTACTGCAGATGGATTAGCTGATAACTATGTGATTTCGATCGCAAGTACACCAGACAGCAGCGTTTGGATGGGGACGAATGGCAGTGGAATAAGCCGATTCTATAAGGGCGACTTTACAACATTTACCCAAGAGCTGGGGTTGCCGGAGAATCAGATTTTTGGCCTGCATAGCGATGCAAAAGGACAACTCTGGATTGGCACCGGACGCGGCGTTGCACGCATGAACGAGAACAACATCACCTCCTTTACTGCAAAGGACGGATTGTCTAGCAATCTGGTGACTTTTGTGCTCGAAAGCCGTGATGGCGCCGTTTGGGTTGGTACATATGATGCGGGCTTGAACAAGGTGCTTGGCGATGAGGTTGTGCCTTTTGCAGGAGATAAAGAACTGGCAACTATTGGTGTGCTTTCGCTGCATGAAGATAAAGAAGGGGTCCTGTGGATTGGTACCTATGGGGATGGATTAATTCGTGTCAAAGATGGAGGGCTCACAGCGTATACAATTGAAAACGGGCTTTTTAATGACACGATATTGCAGGTTCTTGAGGATGACCTGGGCTATCTCTGGATGAGTAGTAACCGAGGACTGTTTCGGGTAGATAAGACTCAGTTAGATGATTTTGCTTCAGGAAAAATTAAAGAGATCACGCCCGTTGTGTACGGTAAAGGGGATGGGTTAAGGAGTAACGAATTTAACGGAGGGGTCCAATCTGCGGGGTGGAAGAGCCGGGATGGTAAGCTGTGGTTTCCATCTACGGAGGGGGTGGCGATGATTGATCCGCAAAGGATTCAGAAGAATGAAACACCGCCCTTAATTCAGGTCGAAGGTTTGCGTGCAGACGGTGAATCCATCCCTTTAGAGGGGGCGATGGAGTTGGCTGCTGGAACGGATCGGATGGAAATCCATTACGCCGGCCTCAGCTTGGTTGCCCCAAAGAAGATCCGTTATCAATACCAGCTGAATGGTGCTGATAGAGAATGGGTTGAAGCCGGCAGCGAGCGCATTGCACACTATACAAATCTGGAGCCGGGAGCCTACTCTTTCAAAGTGCGTGCACAGAACAGTGACGGGGTGTGGAGCCACCGAGAAGCCGCCCTTTCCTTTTATCACAAACCGTTTTTCTACCAAACCATTTGGTTTTATTTGATGTGTCTTGGTGTGTTGATAACCGGAATTGTGAGTACAGTGCGGTGGCGTACGTCACAGTTACGAGCGCAGAAAGTAGCACTAGAACAAGAAGTGCATGAACGCACGCGTAATCTCGAAGAGCGGACCGCAGATCTGACCTCGGCGCTTGAAGAAAACAAAGAGATTCTAAGCATTACGTCGCACGACTTAAAGAATCCGCTCTGTGGTTTCATCGGACTCTCCGAAGTGTTGCTGGAAGAGTTATCCGATATACAACCAAGTCCAATCCTGGAAGATGGGCTGGAAAGCATCCAACTGATGAAAGACGAGGCAGAACGGATGTTGTATATCGTACACGAGTTACTGGATAAACATCAGGTCAGAAAAAACGACTATCATCCACATACATTTGATCTTGGCCGGCTTATACAGGATGTGATCGATCGACACAAGAAAAATGCCGATCAAAAGAACATCCGGCTCATCTTTGACAACAGCGAAGTATTTCAGGTTGTTTTCAAAGAAAACGCCATGCTCAGGATCGCCGATAACTTGATCTCTAATGCGATCAAATTCAGTCCGCCCGAAAAAAATGTGTGGGTTTCTTTGGCCATCCAACGGGGCAAGGTGAAATTTACTGTGCGAGACGAAGGCCCGGGTTTAACAGAGGAGGACAGGAAAAAGGTATTTGGCAAGTTACAGCGATTAAGTGCCCAGCCAACGGCCGGCGAACAATCTACCGGCTGGGGGTTGTTTATCGTAAAACAACTCGCAGAAGAATCTGGAGCCACCGTTGGCGTAAGCAGTGTGCATGGCGAGGGGGCCTCGTTTTGGGTGAACATCCCGCTTTATGGAGCGGCGTAGTATGGGGCTTTGCGGCCTTACTCCATCCTCATGAGTTCCTTAATTTCGCTAAACCGCGAATCCTGCCTGAGTTCTGCAAACCTCGGGTCCACGTTGGTTAACACGATCCAGCTTGAGCGTTCTGCCACGGCTTTCTTGAGCCATTCGAAGGCTGCATCGTAGTTGTTGAGTCCCGTGTGGATAATGGCGCGGTCGAAGGGGGAGACGTAGCTTTCTGCTGCTCTGTTGTCCAGACTTTCTAAAACATCGAGCGATTGGTTCTTTTTGCCGGCAATAGCATAGGCGTGCCCCAGCATGCCCATGCCCAGTGTGGAAGACTTGGTGCCGGCAAGTTCGTTGGCTTTTTGGAAGGCCGCGATGGCATCGTCGAAAGCTTCCCATTGTTCATACACGAGTCCTTGCACAGCATGAGCGAGCCAAAACCAGGGGGCCATCTCTATTACATTGGTTGCCAGTTCAAAAGCTTTCTCATACTGACCCGCTTGCCAGTGAATGACGCCAGCCGCCGTGTGAATGATGAATGACAAGGGATCGTTGTGCTGGGCAATGCTGATCTCGTTGATGGCTTCGGGCAAACGTCCTTGTGCCGCC
>JBGCEN010000036.1:0-5992 GCA_045106435.1 Rhodothermales bacterium | reverse complement strand
GATTGCATTTGCAGCAATTTTTGTTCAAATCAAGGCGCTTTTTGAGTTCGATGCAGCGCATCGGGCGCAAAAAGGAACGCAGATATGGGCAAAAAGGGCGCACAATGCACCTCGGAAATAGATCGTAGACAGGTTCTAAGAGGATCTTCTACCAGCAACTGCCGTATGAATTCGCTATAAATCGCTCATCTTTTTTCTATTCATTGATGGACACGGTATGACCGCAGTTTGCTACTAGTTTTTAGTTATTTATCTATACAATTTAGTTGTAGTGAACTTCGGATTGACCATGCATTTCAATATTCCTTGGCGGCGTAATTTTGCGTACACGTCACGTTTTGCAACGATTCTGCTGGCCATTGTGCTAACAAGTTGTGATACGTTGCCGGAAGAGACAGATACCTTTAGCCGCCCGCCTACGCTCTCAAATCTTTCGTATACCCCTCGCCAGCTAGATCTGGGAACGGCTGATCCCAACATCATTGTAGGAGGAAATGCAAATGTCGCATTTTCTGTTTCTGTTGATGCCGCGGATCCAGATGGAAGCGTTGAGCAGGTGAACTTTATTCTACGATCTCCCACAATTGGCAGCGATCCGTTGGCGAATGTTGAAATGACTGCCGCAGGAGATGGACGATATACGGTCTCCCACACGCAGCAACTGCCCGAAGGTGAAACGGGTGATTATACAATCGAGCTGTATGCCGTAGATAACACAGGAACGTTAAGCAATCGCGTATTGGGCACCTTTACCTTGCTTAATGTGCAAGACCCTCCTGTGATCGAATCAGTCGAAGCTCCAACTACAGTACAGCGGCCGGCAGAAGGCACAACTTCATTTCAGTTGATTGCCACGGTATCTGATCCACAAGGTATTGCTAATATCAGCACGGTACTGGCATGGAATGTTATCGCGCCGCAAGCCACATTCGCGCTGTTTGATGACGGTATTGGGGGAGAGGATGAGGTTGCTGGAGATGGCCGCTATACGGCTACGGTTCAAATATCCAGTACCAATGGGACGGGTGTTAACACGCTGGCATTTCAGGCCACGGATCGTGCCGGCTTGAGAAGTGAAGTGGTTACAGTAGACATTACCATCGAATAATTTATGTTTTTAGTTCAAAGTGCTGTGTTTAATTTTATGTCGGAGACTCAGTCACGATCTGCAGATAGCAGCGTGAAGGAGTACACGATAAGGAAGAGTACAAGAAGAGCTTTCTTGTTGCTGATCGTGTCTTTTGCGTATTTGCCTACTATGCCCACTGCCTTCGCGCAGGTGCCTAGCCTGGATGCAACAGGCGTGCCTACCGTTGCACGGAATAGCACATCGAATCTCCATGCCCAAGGGGACTCCGTTTGGGTTGGCTCTTTTCTCAATTTGACATCTGATGGCGGTGACAGCTGGTTTATTGCGGACGCGGATTCCTTGTTTGGTTCGAGAAATACGGTTTTTTCTATTGATGTGGAAGGGCCAACGATATGGGCCGGGCTTGGCTTTAATAGCCGGGAAGGTTCAAATAATGTGGCCTCCGCCGGCGGTTTCCTGATTTCAGTAGATGGAGGACAGTCGTTTCAATATCGATTTCCCCAGCTTGATGGTGGAGAGGACGACACGGTGGTTTATGGTGTATCAACGCTGAGCGCCCTTCCTGTCATCGTCCCGCAGCAAAGTCCGCCCTTTGATATCGATTATGATCCAGTAAACGATGAACTCTGGATGGCCGGCTGGGCGAGTGGCACGCGCCTTTCCCGTGATGGTGGTCGCAACTGGGAACGGGTTGTTTTGCCGCCGGACTCATTAGATCGCATTCATCCAGATTCATCGTATAGCTTCAGGATTGAGCCAAGACGCGGGTTGCTAGGATTCTTTAATTACCTCGGTTTCAGCGTGCTGGTGGATGAAACAGGCACTGTTTGGGCAGGCACTGTCGCTGGCGTTAACAGATCCACTCCGGCGGATGTGACACCAAGTGGCGAACGCGCATGGTCGCGCTTTGCTTTTGATGGGACTTCCCAGACCCTTACGGGCGATTGGGTCATCGCTTTAGAAGAGCAGCCGATGCCGGGCCTAAATCCAATTTGGATAGCTACCTGGGATGGAAGTGATGGCACTGGACCCCGACAGAGATTTGGAATAACAGTTACACGGGATGGGGGGGAGACCTTTGAGCAGGTATTGCTGGATGAAAAGGTCTTTGACTTTGCCTTTTTGGGAGATACCGTATTTGCCGCCGGCGAGAATGGATTGTTTATCACCGACGATGGGGGAGAGTCCTGGCGGACCGTGCGTGATTTCTTTGATCCGACGCAACCCGATCGTGTGGTGCCGGCCAATGTTGAAGTCAACTCTGTAGCGACCACGGAAAGCGGTGATTTGTGGGTTGGTACAACGGATGGCCTGTTTAAAAGCACAGATGGAGGTAATACCTGGCGGGTGTTCCGCGTTGAAGTGCCTCTGAATACAGACACGCCATCTGAGGCCATTCCTGATGTTGCGTCCTTTGCTTATCCCAACCCGTTTTCGCCCTTCTCAGATCGGCTCACGAGAATTCGCTACGAGCTTGATGCAGATCGAGATGTACGTATCCGCATATTCGATTTTGGTATGAACCTGGTCCGTGACCTCAATGAACAGGGAGCATCTGCAGGCGTGCGAGAGACCATTTGGGATGGGACAGACAAGAATGGATTACGTGTTGCGAATGGTCCTTATTTCTATGTAGTAGAAGCCGGAAGCGATTCATTCAGAGGGAAAATACTGGTGATTGAATGATGTTGGACAGGACTTCAGGTTTTAGATTTCAGTTTTTGATTATGAAATACAACGCATCCGGCATGCAGCAGATGACATCTCGCTTATCGGGTTTGGTATTGGTACTGATGCTCGTGGTTGGCATGTCTCAAACGGCCTTTGGGCAAGCAGCCGGCTCTTTCTCCCGATTGGGTTTTGGTGCCAGAGGGATGGCCATGAGTAACGCGCTCATCGCAGATGTTGGCGGAAATACCAGCCCATACTACAATCCTGCACTTGCGCCTTTTGCAACCGGACAGAATCTACAAGCCTCGGTGGCTTTCCTTACGTTCGACAGAGAGCTGCAATTTCTCCAGTTTGCTTCTCCGCTGCCTCCTAGTGCAGGTATTGCGGCAGGACTCATACATGCAGGTGTTAGCAATATTGATGGCCGCTCAAGTAGTGGGTACCATACAGAAGATCTGAGTACCGACGAATACGCGATCTTTCTTGCCTTTGGTTTGAAGCTGGGGCAGCGCGCAAGTATCGGACTTGGATTACAGGTTTTTCGGGCAGATTATCTTGCTGATCTCGAACCCGTTAATAGCGCCGGCCTGGATGTAGGGTTGACGCTGCAGATTACAAAAGATTTGCGCCTGGGCATTGTAGCTGATGACCTGCTGGCTAAATACCTGTGGGATACTTCGGGTGTTTTGTCTAGCGGAGGGAAAAGTACTTCTGATAAATTCCCGACGCGTTTACGCGTCGGGGGGATGTATACACTGGCAGACGGGCGTGCCAGTATCGTTGCAGAATACGAGTCTCGTGTGAGTACCTTTGAATATCGCAAGCGACTGGTTGAGGTTGTTAACCTTGAGCCACTGGAGACAGTTGAAATAGAAGAACTGCAAATTCAGCAGAATCTGTTTCGTATAGGCGCTGAGTATAAACTGGCGCCACAATTTGCTGTACGTGGTGGACTAGATCGCATCGGCGAGTCTGATGGAGGCATGCGCCCGACAGCCGGCTTTATGGTGGCCCAGCCCCTGGGTAGCCTGGTCGCCTGGTTTGAGTATGGGTTTGCCCTGGAGCCTTATGGCACCGGTACGATGCATGTGCTGACGCTGCGAATGTTTCTATAAAGCCTTGTTCTGCTCGGGTTCTTGTGCAGGTTTTTGAGTGAGCAATGCGTATCGTTTGTAGGAATCGTTTTTATCAGGTGCTGGAGCCGTTTAGAATGAAATCAGTGTATTCAGAAATCGTTATGAAGCAATTTTCGATTTTGGCTGTGTTATTTGTGTTAACCTGTAGCCATGCGACAGGGCAGGAGACGGGCCTTGCTTTTCTCCGGATAGGCACCAATGCGGCAGCCGGCGCAATGGGCGATGCACAAGTCTCAAACAGTCGGGATGCTTATTCTACGTATTGGAATCCGGCTGGGCTGGCCGCTGCCCAGTCCAACTCAGCTGCGTTATCGCATCATATATGGGTCGCTAGATCACGTGTTTATTCACTGGCTGCCCGGTTCAATTCTGGCAAAAAGGGCGGACTAGGTCTTTTTGTAACAACACTAGATAGCGGAAGTCTTGAATCTCGCGAAAATCCAGGCCCACCTGAAGGCACCTTTGACGTACAATTTATCGCTGTGGGTGCTTCCTATGGGCGTTCTTTTGGCCCTGTGCGTTTGGGCGCAACAGTCAAGTATTTGTCAGAGCGCATCTTTCCTGAATCGGCAACTGGATACGCTTTTGATTTTGGCTTTCAGGCAGATTTCCTGAATGACGGCTTGAAAGTGGGCGCAGCCTTCCAGAACCTGGGAGAGATGAGCAATCTAAATCAAGTAGCCAGTGAATTGCCGCAGACCTTGCGCGCCGGCTTTTCTGTGTACCCCTTTCGTGTTCTGGCGATGGCAGATGGTACTGTTTTGCTAAATGCCTTCCTGACGGGTGAAGTATCTCATGTCTATGCGTCGGAGACCACACGATATCATCTGGGCCTGGCAGCAGAAATTGTAGAACTGGTCACAGTCCGCGCCGGCTACATAACCAATGACACCCTGCGAGGCATTACCTTCGGCGGGGGGCTGGGCTCCAATGGTTTTTTGTTTGACTATGCTTTCATGCCCTTTGATAATGGTTTTGACGGCCCCGGGCACGTCCTCTCGCTCCTCTATCTTTGGTAGTAAGATTCCTCTTCCCCTCAGCTCTTGTTTTGTATAACTGCCTGCTCTTTAGATGAGTCGTTGAACAAGCTTGCATCAACTTGAGCAGGCCTTGAATGGCTTCTTAAGTCTCTGATTGATTGATTCTGATACGTTCAGTGATATTCCTTAAGAGGCTGTAAAATGAAGTATCAGATTGTTTTCTTGTTGGCGTTTTTGTTTGCACTGCCATCTGCAAAAGCGCAAGAGTTCATTTCCGTTCCTTTTGATTCTGATGCATGGGAGATTGCAGGCAACGACACCAAGCTGGTAAATTACAAAGGGCAACCCAGTCTTTTTGCCAAAGGTGGCGGCGCAGTATTGAATGATGTTGCGTTTTTAAACGGCATCATCGAATTTGATCTGGCAATCTCTGAAAGCAGGGGGGTTCCCGGAGTTTTCTTTCGAATGGAGGATGACAACAACTTCGAGGAGTTTTACGTTCGCCCCCCATCAATCTGGCAACCCTGATGCTTCCCAGTACGCCCCAATAAACAATGGACTATCGGGATGGCAGCTTTATCATGGTGCCGGCTATTCAGGACAGGTGTCCTATGAATTTGATACCTGGATGCCCGTAAAGCTTGTTGTGAAAGGAGATAAAGCAGATGTGTATGTGAATGATTTACAAACCCCTCTTCTGCATATCAATGATCTAAAACGATCACCTGTTGCCGGCGCTATTGGTGTTAAGGGAAGCCCCGGCGATGTATACTTCTCAGCTCGACTTTATCCATTTTGCATACCCTTTTGAATAAACTTTTGCGCGGGGATATCCCGACAAATGCGCGGCGTTGTGCGGGGGCCTTTTATCGAAGCGTTTAGCCAGGGACTGAGGCTGGTGCGTTTCTTTTAATCACTGTATTTAATGTCCCTGGGTACGGATTAGTGCGAGGGGGATAAAAGTGCGCATTGATTTGGCGGGCGCCCTTTTGTGTGCTTTTTGGGCGCGCAAAAGCACGAACACTGCCTTGAAGGATACCAGGGCGTTTTGTTCTTTTTGCGCGGCCAAAAAGAACGAAAAAGGCCGCCCATCAAATAAAATGCACGCTTTTATC
>JBGCEN010000035.1:0-4251 GCA_045106435.1 Rhodothermales bacterium | reverse complement strand
GGCGTTGTTTTTTCAGGTTCGCACTTCACTATACAGGCCGCCATTAAAAGTATAGAAAAAAGCCGATTTTGATCGCCAGGCGTCCGCCCTTCGGGCGGTTCTTAATGGCCTTTTACTGAACGCTTTATTTCAAAAAAAGGTGCTATATTCAGACTTGCGTGAAGTGGACGGAGCCTCTTCGTTCTGCTAGCCTTATGCAGCGCTCATGGGTGATCGTACTGCTATCCTCAACCGCCTTTAGGGAGCGCAACAATACGAAAACCCACACTGTCGTAGCGGAAGTTCGGACTGATCCTGAAGCGATACGCACAGCGGACGCTGCTATCTGCATTGACAAACGAGCCGCCGCGCAGAACACGGGGTTCATTTCCTGCTGCCTCTTCATAGGGTTTCCACGTCTCTACAGCCTGTGTGTAAATGTCTTGGGGCACTTCATATTTTGATTGACACCATTCAAGCACATTACCACTTAGTTCTTCTACGCCATAGGGACTGGTTCCATTCTGAAAACATCCAGGCGTTGATGTTGCTCCGATACCTGTTTGTCTGTAATTACATTTGTTCGCCGTTATCTCATCACCCCAGGGATATTTTCGATTTGGAAACGGATTTGTTACCTCCCGGCTTGAGGAAGGCTGCAGGTTAGTCAGCAGGCTGTACGTTGCACTTTCTGGAATCTGATGGCCGCCACGTGCCGCCTTCTCCCATTGTGGGCTGCTGGGCAGGGCTATCTGGCCTTCATCTGCAATCCAGCCTGCCTCTTTGCAATGGGATGTAAGCCATTGTGTGAACGCGTAGGCTTCATACCATGAGACGCCAACCACGGGATGATTGGACAGGTTAAACGGTTCTCGATATCGACGAGGTGCATTGCGGTCTTGTTTGTAAATATAGTCCCATCCATCTTCTGTCCACCATTTTTCTTGTTCGTATCCACCGTCTGCTCTAAATAAATTAAATTGGGCCTGCGTGACGGGGTTTTTACCGATCCAATAGGGCGTGGGGAGATGGACTTCAACGCCACTGTCTGCAATGAAGAATGGCCCGGGCGGAATGTAGCAAAAAGCCATATCACCCAGTGTAAGTAATGCTTTGCGGGGATCACCCAGGTGAGCCAGGAGCCGGCCGGCTTCTGCTCGCTCAATGGGGGGCAAAGGGCTACTCAGCACTTTGATGAGTTCCTGGCCTATTTCATCGAGGTACGCTTGTCCTGTTTCTTCATCCAGCGCGACCTGTTCACGCCCTACCACCTGCGCCATATGGGCGGACCAAAGCGTTTCACGTGCGCCTGTTTCATCTTTTACGACCGTGAGTAATTTCTCGGCATTATCAAGCAGCTGGTTTTGGTTTCGTCGGTTGAAAAGGAGCTCCTGCGCGCCCATTTGCACAGCCACCGTCCAGAAATCTCCTTCTTTGGCCAGCTTGCGGATATCTCGCACAGCAGATCGACGGTTGACGAGATAACACCCGGCAAGATATTCCTGGAAGGTACGGTGAGGGAAACTGTAGGCAGCCGGCCGGCCTGGAGAACCGCCTCGGCCAACAAGCAGGCCGGAGCGTTCGTCTACGTAGTCGAGGAAACGGCCTGCAAAAGCAAGGCTGCCCAGATAGGTCGGCTCTTCCAATATGGCAATGGCCTCTGGTCGGGGCAAGTCAGCTTCAGTATCGGTTGCTCCTTTGTTGTGTGTCTCAAAAGCGAGCCGTTCTATAATCGGACGGATACGCTCCTGGCTCTTGAACAGCTCTTCCAGATCTTCTGGAATCATTCCTTTGCTTTGTTGCCACTTGCGTAGCAAGATATCGACAGCTTTGTCGTATAAAACCACCCGTTCTCTAGGCAATTCAGTTTCTTCCTGATGCACCATAATCATCGTGGTCAGGAGCATTGGATTTGCAGCGAGTGGTTGCAAGTAACTACTCTGAACTGCTTGTTGCAAGTCCTTGGTCAGGTCATCTGCCTGGATTGAAGTCAACGCAGATTGTTCTGTTTGCGCATGATACCAACCGGCCACAAAATCAGCCACTTGTTGTGGCGTAAAAGGTGCCAATGTATGTACAGCAAATCCTTTAAGTTTATTTTCCTGCACATACGATCGAATCCGGCAAGTTATAATAACCCTTTTTATTTGATGGCAATCCAGCAAGGCGTCTACAGCTTCTCTTACAATGGCGCGTTGATCAAATGGTACTTCATCAAGCCCGTCGAGCACGAGGTAAATTTCGCCAGATTTGAATGCATTGTGCAGCAGTGGTTCTGCTTCAGCAACCTGCATTGCATGCAGATCTTCAACAACTTGTTCAAAGATGAGCCGTGCCAGTTTTTGCCGGCGCTTTTCTATAGACAGAAGATTTAGAGAAGAGGTCGCTTGACCTAGCCGGGGTGCAAGGTCTCTCAACGTGATGAATACTGGCGCTAGAAATTCATCAAGATGTTGCCGGCTGCTAATGAGACCAGCAAGGAGTTGTTTTACAAATGTGCTCTTCCCTGACCCCGGTCCACCTAGTAATACAAGATGTGTTTCACTCGAGGCAACTTGCTGTGCACTGAGATATTTGGGTTCTTGTTCTTGTTCTTGTTCTTGTTCAGCTAATTTGTGTGGTTCTTGTTTTTCTTGCGTTGTTGTACTTAGTCCAATGTATACATCCTCCAACGTGACCACTTTACCCTGTTTTGCATGCCCTCCGAGTTGGGCAAGAGGAAGTACCTGGCACTGCTTGTTAAGCACATCAAGGTATGTTTGTAACGCTTCAGGAATACTTGTGGATTGGATGTTCTGGACCGCCTTTGAAGGCATCTGTTCTGCTACCAGACTTTGATAAACCTGTCCTCGCAGATCGTCTGGGTTTTTGAAGAACTTGATGACATGCTTGCTTAATAGTACCTCTTTAAAAGCTTCAAGCTTTATGGCATGATCTCCCTTGTCAAAGTCTTTAGGAAGAACCGGAACGCTTTCATCCATAATGAAAATCAGAATAGGGATACCCCGATTGATGGCGTGCTCATATTCCATCTGGGTGATGGAAATGTTGTGTCCATCAGGAACGTATCCATATCGATAGGCAAATATCCCAATGTAGATTTCTGCAGTGTCAACCATTGCGAGGGATGCTTCAATTGCATCTTTCCCACTTGCCGGCAGGTCTTCCATCATCCGTGGAAACATCTCTGCTTTTAAACAGGCACTAAGCACCTGGTCACGATAATCAGGCAGGTCCCTGGATGTACTGCTGATCATTACGATGGGTTTGTCGGACAGTTTTGTGGACTGTTTTTCTGTCATAAGGCGTAGGTACAACCAGGTTAGATAGCATTGCCTGCTGTAACCCCGCGGTATTTCCATACCGGACGTGGTTACGCCAACCCTGAATGGATGCCTGAATGGTTTCTGCATCTGCACCAGAGGAGAGCAGGCGTTTTAATTTATGTTTGTAATAAATGCCTTTGCGTCTTTTTAAGCGAATGCTTTCGGGGAATATAATAAATCCGAGGAAAGGAATGCCTTCAGTGACGGGTTTTGGATGTGCTTTGTCGTGTAATGTGAGGTGCATAGCATTAAGGCGGGAAGTAATCATGCTATGCCATCGGTGAAGTGTTCGTTTACTATTTGAGAAGAGTACAAAATCATCGACATAGCGCAGGTAGGCAGTACATCTAAGTGTGCGTTTGATATAATGATCTAACGGGTTCATGTATACATTGGCCCAAAATTGACTGGTGAGATTACCAATGGGTAAACCTTTAGGACGCTTGTTAGGATGGCAGACGCTGTGAATTTGTGCCCCGCTTGACAAGATCAATTCGATCAGACGAACAATTTGCTGATCTTTTACTTTTTTACAAAGTGCTTGCTTCAGGGTTAGGTGATCAATGGTCGGGAAGAATTTTTGAATATCAAGATGCAGGAAATATCGATATTGGCGGGCAAATTGTTGTGTGCGCGTTCTTGCCCGGTGGGTGCCTTTGCCTCGACGATTGGCGTAGGAATCAAAGATGAATGAACGCTCAAAAAGAGGTTCGATTACATTGCACAGAGCGTGATGTACTACACGGTCCGGGAAAGGAGCGGCTGATATAAGACGGCGCTTGGGTTCATGGATATAAAAATTGACGTAGGTGGCTGGTGTATAAAGTTTTGTAATGAGTTTCTCTTGTAAGAGGAGTAGATTCTTTTCCAGATGAAACTCGAACCGGGCAACGTTCAAATGGCCGCGTTTCCCTTTGGCTGCTTTTTGATAGGCAAGCAGGAGGTT
>JBGCEN010000034.1:0-4281 GCA_045106435.1 Rhodothermales bacterium | reverse complement strand
ATTGACAAATATGCCGTTGCCCTCTTTGTTGAACTGAAAAGCTTCTCTGGCAAGCAGCGCCGCAGTTTTATTGTCGTTCTTGCCAAGGCGTAGTAAAGCCTTGCTGGATAAGGCAAGCCCGAGGGGGCGCCGGCGCTGGAGGTTGACTGCCATCGTTCTATTTGCCACAGTCCTATCGGTCACAGTTCTATCCGACGCAGTTCTGTCTGCTGCAGTTCTGTCTGCTGCGATGCCGCGCTGTTCATCTGCGCGCTGCGCGTTTTGAACAGGAATCTGTTGCTGGATCGTTTCCTGTTCGATTGCCAATGATTCCTGTCTGCGTGCTTCTGCTACATTTGCTTCAGCGAGTAACTGCAAATGACGAGCTTCAGCTAGTTGTTGCTCAGCTAAAGCTTGTGCGTCTAGTGCTTCTTGCTTTGCTACTTCGGTTTGTGTTGCGCTTTGTTTGTCTCTACTTTCTTCGGTCAGACCTTGCTGCTTGCTCACATAAAAACCAAATGCAGTAATGAGTGCAACGGCTGTAACGACACCCATTCTTATCCGATTGCGGACACGTTTTCGTTTTGCACGGGAGCGCCGGCTGGCGAGGATAAGTCGCTGCTCATTATTGGTCCAGTTGTGCATGCCTGATTTACCAGCTTCGACCAGTTGCAGATCTGCCTCGTCAAGTGTTGCACCGATTTCTCCTTGGTCCCATTCAGGTACATAACTTTCGAGAACGCGACGCGCACGCTGGCCAGGCCGGTCGGAGTCTCTATATAGCTGCTGAATCAAAGGAGCCAGGATGTCGTGCGCCAGCCGTGTTGCTTGATCTGCCAAGCCATTTACTTGCTGCTCAACAGGTTCGATCAAGTGGAGTTCTTTAAACTCTTTGAGCAGTATGGGCAATCGTTTTTTCTCATGGTCGTAGATATCCATGAGAACTTCGATGGTACAGGTTGCCGCTGTACCTCGCGTTGTGGTATGCCGGGCAATTACATCAAGTACAAATCCGCTATTGGAAATTTCAGGGTAACGCTGGTGAATATTATCCAGCTGTTCGTTAAGAAAATCACCGAGCAGGACGCCGCGTTGTTTAAGTGAGTGATATATATCAGTCGTAAATTCCGGATCGTATACATTTTTGAGCCGGGCGGCCTGCCACATTTTTGTGAGCAGTAATTGAAGCGCTGGCGCTACAGGTGATGCTACATCTTCGAGAAAATCATTGGCTATTAATGCTGATAGGCCCTTTTCAATGTCGAGTCCATAGTGATTCTTTAGACGCACGGATCGCGAGATGCCCTCAATGGCTTCCATGATGCCGTTTTTATCGAGCCGTTTTAGTAAAAATTTAGAAAAATGACATTGCGCTTCTTTGCAAGCTGTCTCAATATCGGGTAGCCATTCTTTACGAAAACCGAGGACTAGCTTTCCGGCCGGCTTTTCCTCATTTCCCATAAACAGATGATTGAGTACATCCAGGAATTCTTTCAAATAAATGGCCAGCTGTTCTGGATTCAGCCGCGTAAAGATTTCCTCCACCTGGTCCAGCACAACAACAAGTGGTTTTTTGTTTTTTGTCTCATGCCAAAGCCAGGCTACTTTGATTATTTCAGCCGTGGCTTCAGAGGGGTTTAGAATGTTCAAGCCGTGGGCCAGCGTGCCGGTTAAGCCAAGTTCGATTTGCTGGCGGATGTAGAAACTTTCGTGTGTTTGATTGATGCGCGGCAGGAGCCCTGAAGCCAATATCGATGATTTGCCCACACCGGTGTGTCCATAGAACAGCACGATGGGTTCGGCATAAGCGCTGGTGACCATCTCGAATAACGCGCGTATTTCCCGATCACGCCCAAAGAACAATTCGGCCTCCTCTTCTCTAAACCAGTGGAGATGCCTGTACGGATTGGTTGGCAGGTCTTGTTTTAAGAGATCTGGTAAGCCAAGCAAAGAATCTTCGAACGCTGCCGGAAGATTCCAGGTTTTTACAAATTCGGATCCTTCCCCCAGATACAGATCCCATGGCCACTGGTCTGGCGAGGTGGAGTTGGGAAGAATGAAATCTCGTGTGCTAAATTCTATTGGACCATTTTGGGTTGTCTGATTGCTTGGCCGGGCGTCATGGATTTTTTTTGCTCCAACCACGGCTTCCTGATAAGCCGTGTGGATACTTGCGCCACCGGCAAGTTCGGCATAGAAATGTGATGAGAGCTCCAGAGCCAGGTCATCTTCAATTGATTCAGCAGTTGCAATCACAGCTGGGACGCTGGCTTCCATAAGGCCTTCAGCGTGGGAGATTGTTGCGCAGCCGTTCAGGAAGACGAGTTGTAAACCGTCCTGCTGGCCAATGAATTCAATCAGGTTATCTGAATGGATATATTCGGGCGACTCGTTTACTGCATCCACGAGTAATTGGAATGCGCCGGCGTGTCCGCTGAAATGAAAAACAGCAATCCGGTTTTTGTGTTGTCTGTCCTGAAATACATCAAGCAGTTCGTTGACGGTTGAACCGGTTCGAACAACCACTTCGCATAGACCTGCCTTTTCTGCAATCTGGAGACGATCTGCGATGCGCCTTAATTCGTCTGGCAAATTCCTTGGATGATGAGCCTGATCACTGCGATCATTGGCAAAAGCCAGGACTATTACGGGCTTTTGTTGGTCAGATAGCATGTTTCGTTAGGGTATGATGTGGAACAGCGATCGAGTGCGAGGGGCAGTATTAAGGTAATGATTTCTTAATGAAATCTTTACGAAACTACGAGATTGATTCTCAACAGTTTCTTTGCTCGGCTTCGTCCATTTGATTAACCCAATAAAGTTGATTTAAGCAGTTAAAAGGCTCTAGTCGACATTGGTCATAATGATTTTAGCAAAGAAAACAATGTGCCAAATATGGACAAGAAATCCGCTGTAGATATGTCTGGCCTGAAATTACCATTGGAACGTTGGTAACTAACGTCAATTCGGGATAACAGCTTTTAAAACATACTCAAAGCGCGCGCATAAGTCATGCTGAGCAGAGCCGAGGGGTCCATAGAATTCATTAGGTTACTTCAATCGACTGAGGAATTGTATGGATCCCTCGACTTCGCTCAGGATGCCGCTGGAAACGACCATTTTCTATGGTTTTCAAGTACTTCTTATTCCGAACCCACATTAACTACCAACGTCGAGAACTGGTGTATTCAAGCCTGTCGCCCATATACAAGCACTGGGCAATGATGTTCAGCTCTTTATATTAGAAGTGTGCAGAAAAATCAAGGCAATGCTAACTAATCAGATTCTCCTTCTTTTTCAAGGAGGAGAATCTGTATTTGCGTTTTCTGAAACCCCCTGTCTTTATTTTCTGAGAGGTACGTACTGCAAGTTTTGATTATTCAAAGCAATATTCTGACGGACAACACGAACCCCTTGAACCCAGCCTATTTGTACACTGAACAGTTTATAGTGACGAACTGTTAAGTCGTCACTATAAACTTGCCGGCGTACTAATACGACTTGGCGAAGTAAACCCGGCCGGCGGAAGGTTCTCCGCTAATCATGTCGACACCCATTTCTGCCGTTTGTGCAAACGGGATGCAACGGATGGTTGCCTTGGTATCGTTTTTGATTTTGGTTTCGGTTTCTTCTGTACCATCCCAGTGAGCCAGCACAAAGCCGCCTTTGTCGTTGATGACTTCTTTGAATTCATCGTAAGAATTGACAATGGTCGTGTTTTCTTCGCGAAAGGCAACGGCTTTGTCAAACAGGTTTTTCTGGATGGCGTCGAGGGTTTCTTTGATTCGCTCTACCAATCCCTCTTGCGGCACGCTTTCTTTTTCAAAGGTGTCGCGTCGCGCCAGTTCGATCATGCCGTTTTCTACATCGCGGGGCCCAAGCGCCAGGCGGATAGGCACCCCTTTAACCTCGTACTCGGCAAATTTCCAGCCGGGGCGATGTCCGGTCCGGGTGTCGAATTTTACACGGATGCCGGCCTCTTTCAGGCTTTTGACGATCTTGTCGCCCGCTTCGAGTACTTCGGTTGATCCATCTTTTCTGAGAATAGGCACAATCACCACTTGCGTAGGCGCCAGCTTTGGAGGCATTACCATGCCCTGGTCATCAGAATGCGTCATGATGAGCCCGCCGATTAATCGTGTAGAAACACCCCATGAGGTGGCCCACACGTATTCGAGCTGGTTTTCTTTGTTCTGGAACTGGCAGCCAAAAGCCTTGGCGAAGTTCTGTCCGAGAAAATGGCTGGTGCCGGCCTGGAGTGCTTTGCCATCTTGCATCAGGGCTTCGATACATAGCGTATCC
>JBGCEN010000033.1:0-3708 GCA_045106435.1 Rhodothermales bacterium | reverse complement strand
GAATAAACTCTTTTTTTTTTTTTTTCTCTAACACATCTAAATCACAGCCAAGATCAAGGAGTAACTGTCGGGCTGTGCTTTCTTCAACCAGCGTAAGCGCCAACATAACCATATCAAGGTCTATTTGATACTGCTCAAATTGAATTGCCATGTCTCGACTCTTATAGATAATCGCATTGAAATCATCGGCAAAGGGCTGTTTCATAAAAGGGCTTCCGTTCAATTTAGCCTATTTTCGCGCGAAACTACCCTATTCCTTACCCCTCGCTTCGATTTTGAGTTTCGCCGCATTTAGTGCAAGAAGAATTCTCTTTATTAGTTTTGCGTATGTAGACAAGCTAGCTCTGAAGACTTAACAGATCGCGATCTTGGGCCTGTCAAAAAGCCTGTTCTCAAATTGGTTGAGGATCTCTCGAAATACCAAGAATCAGTTCAAGGAAGTACCTGGGACCTTGCTGTGATTCGAGAGATTCTTCGGCTACGCTCAGAATGACGTGATTTTACCCGTCAGTATCAGCTTGTCAGAAAAGCAGTTCTATAATGAAGGCAAGAACAAAACTAATATTTACGGGGATCAGTTATCCCAATTTACTTTAAAGACCAATACGTCAAGCAAAAGTATCCATGCACCCCCGAATGTCCGATACTGCGTACACCTTCCTAACCATGTCTGCATATTGGCTGGCAAAAGTCTCTGACCGACCAAGGTCTTCGAAGACCGCCTCTACCCGCACAAATGCCAGCGCGTCTTCGCTTGTCTTAATGGCAGCCTGATGGAGTTCTTCATGCATCGGGTCTTCTATATCAAGTGGCTCACCATTTTTACTCGCTTGCCTATCGCTGTAGTAGCACCATGCAGCAATCACCAGCGTAGCGTAAGCGATGCTACCGCCTGAAGCAAGATTAGCCCGGATCGTGGGAAGCAAAAACTTGGGGAGTTTATCGGAGCTGAAGGAGCAGATTCGGGATACGGTGTCCCGAATGGCTGGATTTCCAAACCGGCGCAAAAGACTTTCCTTGTATGTATCCAGGTCGACACCTTCGACGGCTTCCAATGGAGGCGCTGCTTCTACATCCAGAAAGCGCCTCAGGTACGCCGCGAACACAGGATCATTCACACATGCGTCGATCGTTTTGTAACCATGAACGGCTCCTAGTAGCCCAACGACCGAATGCCCCGCGTTCAGGAGCCGGAGTTTCATTGACTCGTACGGTGTCACATCGGAAACGAAGGTAACGCCCACTTTTTCCAGATGGGGACGCCCATTGCAGAAGTTGTCTTCAACAATCCATTGAAGAAACGGCTCGCATGGTACGGGCCATGCATCGCGCACGCCGAACACCTCTTCTACGTAGCGAACATCAGCCTCATCCGTAACCGGCGTGATCCGGTCAACCATAGTATTGGGAAACGCCACATCACGCTCAATCCATTCAGCTAGATCTACATCACGCCGGCCAGCAAAAGCAAGGACCATCCGGCGGACAAGATCTCCATTGTGCTGTACGTTGTCACACGACATTACGGTAAAGGGAGGGATGCCGGCCCGGCGCCGGCGCTGCAGGGCAGCCGTGAGAAAGCCATAAACCGTCTGAGGCTCTTCGGGATGCGCCAGTTCATGCTGGACATCCTGATTGTCAAAATCGAATGCTCCGGTGGCCTCAACCACGTTGTATCCCCCCTCGGTAATCGTAAGTGAAACGATTCGGGTATCGGGATGAGCAAGCCGGCTGATGGCAGCTTCCGGGTCGTCGGTTGCTAAAATATAATCTGTAATTGACCCGACGATACGGCCTTCAATTGTCCCGTCAGCGTCCTTCTCAAGAAGCGTGTAAAGGCCATCCTGAGCAGCCAGCACATCACGCATCCGGGCATCTGCCTTGCGAAGACCAATCCCGCAAATGGCCCACGCTCCAGCATCATGTTCGCTTAGAAGCCGGTCCATATATGCAGCCTGATGGGCCCGATGGAAATTACCTACGCCAATATGGACGATGCCCGGCCGGCATTCAGTCCGGTCGTACTGAGGAACTGACAAATCATTGGACAAGGTAGCGAGGGCTTCCTGGCTCAGGAGAGTGCTCATGAAATCTCAATGGATGGAGGTTGTCTTCCGACGGCGCATTGCTGCATAAGTATTCACGAAGCAGTACAATACCTTCCGCTGCCGGCAGCACCTAATTCGAATCTACACCGGATTCAACTCCAAAGTTATGATCTTTCAGCCACGAAAGCATGGTCTCATAATATCCTGCTACATACGGTGCATCTCCGCCTTGCCCAAACAATTCGCGTATACCACCTGTTTGGCTTTGCTTTAGCGTATGATTGCCATCAGGAAACGTGGATATTCTCAGGGATGCTGCAGGGTTAGCCCCCAGCGTCTCACGATAAAGCGCAGCCGTTTTGCGCCAATCTACATTTGTATCTTTTTCTCCAAACAAGGCAAGTACAGGTTTATTAATTGAACCCAGTAGCTTTCTGAAATCTGGCACGTAGATCATCAACTCTTCCTGTTCATCTACGATCAATTCTCCCGAATTAAATTTGTCTTGATAGGCCAGAAACTCCTCTTCAGATGCATCTCCAGCCCAGCCCATAAATTTCATGAACTCATCGCTGCTCAAATTTGGGGCGGCGTCTAGATATTCCTGGTACGTACCATTGCGCCAGGCGGTATTAAAGCGTGCTTGCCATTCGGAGACCAATACCTCTGTCTCCTCTACAGAACGGCCTTCAGCCAACCAATTCGATGCGAGCAGATAGCGGGCATTTTCCTTGTCGTCTGTTCCGCTAACAGAAATCCAGAATGCTATTGAAGTATCTTGCGCCATGGCCAGTGGTGCAATCCAGCCGGCTCTGCTTATCCCCCACAAACCAATTTTATCGGTCCCTTTAATGTCTCTCTTTTTTAAAGCCTGCACAGCGGCAACGACTTCTTCAGCACTACTTTGAACGGGCTGATTGATATCAAATTCACCCTCGCTATCCCCACATCCCGGCTTATCCCATATCAATACATTCATGCCTATGCCGGCAAACTGAGACCTCAGCTCTCTATACCAGTCTTGCTCAACGACCTTCGTTTCTCCGTACCCATGCACAATTACAATGGTCGATTGCGGCTCTTGATCAAGCGGTCTGTCCAATAACCCAGATAGCTTGTTACCACCGACGTCAAAGACAAATGACTCTGTTTGAAGAACTTCGCTGTTTACATTATTTATTTCATCCAGATTATTCTGGGCAGCAGCAGGCAGGCATCCCACAAGGAGAAGACAAAAAAAGACGATAACACGATACATCGAATGTTCTTGATTTAGCGATAGAATCTTCTTTGCCTGAGTCAGTTTTGATCGTTGAAATCTCCACCGGGGAATCCTCAGGCAACTCAGGTTTTTAATGAGCAAGGACCTAGGGTGTGTGGACAATTAGCAGGGAAAAGAGCATTCGATGGCATTTTTGTTCAGCTCAAGGCGCTTTTTGTGTTCGATGCAGCGCATCGGGCGCAAAAAGGAACGCAGATATGGGCAAAAAGGACGCGAAATGCATTTTGCAAGTTAGAGGTTGTGGTCACGATAAGATTATATTGCGAAACCAGCGCTTCCAGGTTGCCAGCAATACTGATCTCAACGCCCCATTCGCGAATGGAAGGCGTGGCGTATAATGCATCAACCATGTGCTGCACCCTGGCAGCATTTCGGCCC
>JBGCEN010000032.1:0-17274 GCA_045106435.1 Rhodothermales bacterium | reverse complement strand
GACGGCCATTGGATCTGTAAGCCTGGATGAAATTGCGCAACGCGCACGTTGGAAGTATCGGTATCGTGGGGAAGAGACCCATGTTCGAGGTGGTTCTTTTGGTGACATTGATTACGCGTATGTCAAACCATTCTTCGAAGTGGAAGGCGAAAGCTTTTTCGGGGTAAAGATGGCCTTTGTAAATCTGAATTTTATGGGTGGAAGTGATAGCCTGAAGTCTTTGGAAGTTCGCTTTGACAATACACAAGGACAAACGCTAGGGTTTATGGATATGCTTCGTGTTATGGAGCGTAAGCTGGGACAGCACGGGTATTCTGATACCTTGCACACAACTAAAGGGCCTTTTCGAAGGGCATCCTGGTATGGCGAAGATCTAACCATAACACTCGAAGAGAATCGTTTTCGCCCCGAAACGCCTGAGCTTGCTGACGTTATTGTCAATTTTACTATAGATCGTGAAGAGGTGCCGTGGACCGCACCGATCTTTAACGTCAGTGATGTAACCGAAGGGGATTCGCTAAGCCAGGGATCAGGCGGTGGCGTTGATTCTGTAGCCACCAAGTCTGGCTTGATTGGTAAATAGAAGTGGTTAGTGGTTGGTTTTTAGTGGTTAGTTTGTCCTGAGAGCAAATTAAGCAGTGAAGTACAAATCGTGTTTTAAACTAAAGACTACCCACTAAAGACTACCCACTAAAAACTACCCACTAAAAAAGAAGCACTATAAAGGCGGTTTCGACGCGGGTCTGACATAGTTTTGCAATGCTTATTTACGTTTATCAGGACTTGCTATAAAGTTCTGTTATACGTGTGTTAGGATAAGACGTAAGTCTATGTTTACTTTACGCTTAGGTAAAGAATGTAGGCAAGGCGCATATTTTTGCTAGATATGTAGCTAATTACGTCGAGGTTGGAGTCGATATCTACCAATGGGATGCGATGATAAGCGCATTCCATTTCTTTGTTTTGGCAGGTTGGGGTCGCACCTAATATCCAGTCATGTTAGTTGCGTAGGATTTATAACAGGGCTTTAAGCAAGCGTATATTAAGTTCATTCAATGATGGTACCCCCCCAACCAATTTAGATAGATAACGAATTCATGCAGGACAATTACACAAAATCGCTCAAAGACGGCCTCGTAAAATTAGAAGGATTAGATCGTGATTATCTCGAGGCATCTCGTCGCCGGCTGTTCTTGATGCCAGAATCTGAGCGCGAGGTAGTGGCAGAGGAGTACAAAAGTAAAGCGGCACTTTATTTCGAACTTTACAGAACAGCGCAAACGCTGGCTGTATAATCTGCAAATCTACTTTACTCGTATCGTAACGATTCCACAGGGTCCACATTTGCCGCTTTTCTAGCAGGGAAGAAGCCTGCGAAAAGCCCAATGACGGCAAGAATTCCTACAGTTGTCAGTGCTATGGGTGTGGAGATGGATGGGTTTGCAAGGAATTGCATGGCTCCTTCTTTATTAGGAATACTTTGGATGGCAGTAACAACCGCATAAGAAAACAGGAGTCCTATTGCGCCTCCAGATAGAGCGAGCAATAGCGATTCAAATATCACTTGCAGTTTGATGTGATATTTACGAGCGCCCAGAGCCAGTTTGACGCCAAACTCTCTGGTGCGCTCTTTTACTGTTACGTACATAATGTTTGCTACACCAACACCGGCCAGCAGCAGGGTAAGTCCGCCCACAACGCCGAGGAAAATCTGTATGCCGAGGAATACCTTGGCACCTTCTTTTTCGTTTTCGATAAAGTCCCATATACCGAGTGCACGCTCGTCGCTGGCGTCAAACTTGTGCCGGCGGCCCAGTACGCGATAGATCTCTTCTTTTACCGCTGGCGCCACGTCTACATTTCTTGGACGAAGCACCATGTGGTTGATGTACCGATACCCGTAAATCGTTTCGAATGTCGCTGAAGGTATAATGGCGCGATCCGCATCCGGCCCGTTGTTCATGCTGGTCTGCAGCTTGGGTGCCATGATACCGATGACCGTGAAGGGAAGACCGTCAAGCAAAACCTGACCACCAACGGGCTCTTCTTCGCCAAACAGGCGTGCTGCAATCTCATCCCCCAGGAAAATGACCCGGCGCTTCTGTGCTTCATCCCGCATATTCAGGAAGCGGCCCCCTTGTGCAGGAAACATGCGCCTCATTTCTTCAAAGGCCGGACTCACCCCTTCCATGTACGCTGTCGTTTTATTCTGGCCTACCTGAAGTGCAACACCCCACCTGCCATACGACACGCTGCCCATATCAATATCTGGAATAGACTGCTGTACCAGCGCTAGATCTTCTTTCCTTAATCGTATGTTTCTTCCCTTGTCAAGCCCTTCATAGGGGATACTTGTTTCTCCGCCGTACACCTGGAAGATTTTATCGCCGGCATTCAGAAGTCCATCCTGCATTGTTTTTCCCAACCCTTCGCCAAAAGCAAGCAGCAGCACCACAGAGATTGTCCCCCATGTGATCGCAAAGATCGTGAGAAACGCCCGCGTTTTCTGCGTCCGCAAATCGTTCCAGAACTCTTGCAATAAGATTTTCCACATGGCGGTGAAAGTTTATGGTTTGGAAAGGTAAGCCGGATTTTCAACCAAGTGATCGAAACCGACTTGTCCTATAAAGAGCATAAAATGATAAAGGCACAAATTCCTTCATCATCCTAAATTGTACATTCTTCAGTTCTACATTTGAGTCTTTGTGATAAACAAAGACGTTCTAGGTTCTCAGGCACTCAACCGGATCGAGTTGAGATGCTTTTCTTGCAGGGAAAAAGCCGGCGAGAAAAGCAATAAGCGCGAGCAGCGACATCGTTGTGGCGGCTACCAATGGCGATAAAACTGGTGTCCCTACAAAGTCTTCAATGGGCATATACGACAGCCCTTTGATTAAGAGCATTGCCATCAAGAAACCAATAGCGGCCCCCAGGCCAACGATCATGAACGTTTCGAGGAAGAACTGGAACAGGATGTCGCGTTTAGTCGCACCAACGGATCGTTTGATGCCAATTTCTTTGGTTCGTTCACGTACAACAACATACATGATATTGGCCACACCAATGCCGCCAACGGTCAGTGTAAAGCTGCCTATGATGCCCATGAAAATATTGAAGCCGAGGAAAAAGTTCTTCAGGAACTGATCTGCTTCATTTGTATCCCAGATGCCGAGCGCGTCGTCGTCATCAGGGTTAAATTTGTTGCGCCGGCCCATCACTTCCATTACCCTGCGCTCTACTGAAGGGCTTAGATCCGGGTCTTTGGGGCGGTAAATAATATTGTTGATGTATCGGTCTCCAAACATAGAGCGAAATGTACTGGCCGGCACAAACACGCGGTCGCTGTCTCTTGAATTATACGACGAGTTCTGTGTTTTAGGCTGCATTTGCCCGATCACAACAAACGGTGTTTCGCCAATGATAACCTGTTGACCAACAGCTGACGAATCTCCAAAGAGCAGGTTTTTGATTTCATTGCCTAGCATCACAACACGCCGGCGCTGTTTCATGTCCAGATCATTGATGAATCGCCCTCCTTGCTCGGGAATGATATTGCGCATATCCGCGTAGTTCGGATAGATGCCAGTAATCGCTGGTGTGGTGGCAGACCGCCCTTTTCTTATGGGCGTATTGCGGTTCATGTATTCCGGACTTATCTGGTAGATGTCCGGGATTTCTGAGCTGAGAATCGGGACGTCATCTTCTCTGAGGTTAATACGACGTCCATCTGGAAATCCTTCAAACGGCAGGGTCGTCCTTCCTCCAAAGACAACGACAATTCCATCGCCCATGCCGTGCATGTTCTTGCGGGATTGCTTTTCAAGCCCTGCGCCAAAAGCCAGCAGCACTACAACGGCAACCGTACCCCACGTAATGCCGAGGATCGTGAGAGCCGTCCTTAATTTCTGTGATCGGAGATCTTGGAAGAACTGCGATAGGGTGGTGAATAGACTCATGTTGGCGAGGTCCGGGTTACGAATGCCGAGTTGCGAAGGTCGAGTGACGAATGCCAGGTTTGGCTATTCGATCACTTTTGGGGGCTTTTCTCTCAGCTTCATGCCTGCGTCAAGGCCGGAAACGACCTCGATGCTGATGGCGTCGCTCAATCCTGTTTCGATGATGCGTTCTTCGATCGAATTGTCGGCAAGAAGAATGTTGACCCGGGCTGTATCAGCAGAGAAATCGATGACGCGTTCAGGAATGAGCAGTACTTGCTCGCGTTTTTCAATGATGATTTCTGCGTTAGCTGAATAGCCGGCGCGCAGCACTACTTCTTTAGGTGCTGATTCTGGCTGTGTTGCATCCACTTCAGAAGCGCTTAGAATTTCGAGTTCTACCGGAAAGACCGTAGAGTTTTCTTCTTTCTCCGCCTTTAGCCAGATTTTTGCCAGTATACCAACCACATCAGCGTTAGGCAGCGCACCTACCTTGATTTCGGTATTCATGCCTTCCTGTAGCCGGCCTACATCAATTTCATCAACGGTGCCACGGAAAATCAAGTCATCCATGTTGGCCATGGTCATCAGTACGGTGCCTTCCTGGAAGGAAGTTAACGGTACAATGTTGTCGCCAATCTCGACCATTTTGTCAAGAATAAAGCCGCTTACCGGTGCACGTACAACAGACTCAAATACACCTTTTTCTGTTGATACCTGGCCGCTCCTGAGTAGCTCCAAAGATTCTTCGGCCATTTGAACCTGAAGCCTTGATTCCTCATAGTTTCTCTCTGCTCGCTCAAAATCCTGATTCGAAATGAGTTGTTTTTCGTGCAGTTGCTTTTGACGGTCGTATTCAACTTTCAAGTTACGCACCTCAATTTGGCGCAACTCTATTTGGCGTTCTGCATCAACAAGTTCTTTTGGCGTTGGTGTAGGCCTGATTTCTAGCAAGGGGTCGCCGGCTTTAACAAAATCACCAACGTCTGCAAACTGCCTTTTGGCTACACCTGAGAATTGAGATTTAACGCTGACTTCAACGCGGGGCTCGATGGTGCCTACGGCAAGGGCTTTATCGACGATGTCACCGCGTTCTACAGTTATGGAAGGAATCTCCTCGCCCTCGTCGCTTTTATTGGCGTTGATGGTGTAGGCGGTACCGCCAATAATTGCACCAATGATAACAATGCCAAGAATAATTTTACCAGTGCGCTTCATGCGGGTATGGGTGGCTGTTGGGGTGATAGCTTTTGATCTACAGATAAAGTCTGGAGGTGTAGATCAGGTAAGGTTTCGGAAGCTATACGGTCTCAGTTGAAGAAGTGTTACGGGGAAATGCTGGGAATTTAGCACTGCCATGGTGAGCCTGGAGATATCACTTATATACATTATTTATAATCGGCATCTACAGTATGTAAGATGCAAACCTAAAGGTGTGCCCAATAGCATGTAATCATCCGGCCTCAATCTCCTTGATAATCCCCAGGTGATGTCGGTGATGGTTCTGCATAAACCTGAGCCATTCAAGTGCTGTGAGCGGACCGAAGCGAAAGTGTGGAAAACGGCGAGGGATTGCATGAAGTTCGTCGAGTAGCGGTTCGATTCTTTGTGCAGCATTTTCCATACGACCAAAATCTCTGACGAGCACCTCGTGCGTTAGCTCGGCCGGCGGAACTACTTTTTCAGGTGCTTGGCGACCGCGCGGTATGATGCCGTCGCGAATCAACTGGATGCCCTCAGGAATAGGCGCAAGCGATTCATCGCCGAGTGCTCCACTTTGTAGGCGCTCAATAAGCTTGGGGATAGAGCCATGCGCTTTAGCCAAGTGATGGAGATGATATCCAATGGACCAACCCGAAACCGCCGGCTTTATTTCAAATACCTTTTCTGCCGGCCAATCCAGATAAATGTTGCTTTCTTTGAGTAATGCTTGGATTGCGGTAAAATTAGTGCGTGGCTCCAGGCTTGGATGGTACATGGTTTAATGATTGAATGGGATGATTGCGAGGGTTGAATATCGAACACCCAGCAGGGGATGTCCAATTTTGAAGGGCTGCTAATAGCGATTGCAAAGAGCAGCCGGAAGTTTGCTGTAGTAGAAAGGAGGTGAGAAGGGGGGAAGTAAAGAACTGATTCATCTCCCTTTCTTTCCGTCCCCCTCTCAATCTTTCCCAAAGCATATTTTCAACAAAATACCTTGCCTTCAAAAAAATTGCACCGCTCCCGCAACTTCTGTATTGTACTCCTGTACAAGCGTTGACAAAGTGTCAGTGAGTACTGGTTCAGAAAGAGTTTTTACCCATGTTAATGTCAACCGTAGAGCGCCGGCAAGAAGAGAAGGAGCAACGTCGAAATGATATCATCGACGCGGCTGAAGTGGTTTTTGCGCGCAAAGGGGAAGACAAAGCAACGATGGCTGATGTGGCCAAAGAAGCGCGTCTGAGCCGGGGATTGATCTATTTTTATTTCAAAGATAAAGATGATCTATACCTCGCCATTATGGTTCGGGCAACCCAGGCACTGCGTGAAGCTTTTCAGCAAGCAGCCACATCGTCGATGACAGGGTATGAAAAAATTCAAGCAATGGGTCGTGCCTATGTTGGATTTTATCAAAGCGAGCCGGACTACTTCCACGCCATCATCGATTTTGAATCGCGCAAGATCGATTTCGAAAACCCGATTGAAAATGAATCAGAGTGCTTACTGGAAGGAAATAAAGTGCTGACCATGATGGCAGAAGCGATTGTTGAAGGCATGGAAGATGGGTCGATAAGAAAAGACATTGGTGATCCTTTGAAAGCCAGCGTTTGTTTGTGGGGATTCACTCATGGCGTTATTCAGATTGCTGCTAAAAAAGAGGACATGTTCAAGCACATGTTTCACATAGATCCAGCTGAGTTGATTGACCAGGCATTTGATATGATGGAGCGCTCGCTGATGAAGTAAAACACGACGCTGACGCAATACGCGTTTTTTTGCCCTACCCGTTGACATACTGTCAATAATTGATGAATCGTCAAGAATTAATCATTCGATTATTTAAAGTCTCGATAAAGAGGCGTATCGGTGCGATGAAAAGATCGAAAAAAACTGTGAATATGCATCCACACGTATTGATGGGTGCTCTTTTTGTAAGCGTATTATTAACAAGCATGCAGCCGGCCCAGGCGCAGCAGCGTCCACTGGATGACTATCTGTCTGAAGGCCTGCAGAACAATCTCGCGTTGAAGCAACAGGCTTTTGACCTGGCGAAAAGTGTGAGTGCGATGGAGGAAGCGAAGGGGCTGTTCTTCCCTGAGGTGAGTGTAGAAGCGAGATATTCCCGCGCCGGCGGTGGCCGGCAGATCTCCTTTCCAGTGGGCGATTTGCTTAACCCTGTGTACAGCACGCTGAATGATATGCTTGCGCAGCAGGGAGACTTGCCCATCTTTCCTCAATTGGAAAACCAGGATATTGCATTTCTTCGCGAACGAGAGCAGGAAAGTAAGGTCCGTATTATTCAGCCTTTGTTCAAGCCGGCCATCTTGCACAACTATCGGCTACAACAGCATCTTGCAACATCAGAGGAAGCTGCGTTGGAGGCGTATAAGCAGCTACTCAAGCGCGACATAAAAATTGCCTATTACACGTATTTGAAAGCATCACGCGCCACGCGCATCTTTGATGCAGCACGCGAACTCGTTGACGAAAACCTGCGCGTGAATGAACGACTTGTTAAATACGAAAAGGTGACGCAGGACGCTGTTTATCGGGCAAAAGCGGAAATGTTATCTGTTTCCCAACAACAACGTGAGGCGAAAAAGAATGCAGATCTTGCCCGCTCGTATTTCAATTTTCTGTTGAACCGATCTTTTGAGGAGCCCATCGACGATACAGATGAACGGATACTAATGGCTTTCATTGAGCAGCCGGCGCGACTCATCCCTGCATCCGCGCAAACATTGTCTCCCTCTTCTCAAAAAGCATTTGAACAGCTTGCCCTGAATAATCGCTATGAACTCAAACAACTCGAGGCTGCCATTCAGGCTTCGCAGTCGGCTGTAAGCATCTCGAAAAGTTCGTTGCTGCCGGGTGTTGCTCTGGCGGTTGATTTGGGTATCCAGGGAAGTGACTATGGTTTTAACGGAGACCGATCCTTTTATATGGCTTCTGTGGTTTTCAGTTGGAAGCTCTTCAATGGATTTCAGAACAAAATGAAGGTGCAGCAGGCCCGGATTGACAATCAGAAACTGCACATCCAGCATGAAGAATTACAACGACAAATTCAGTTGCAGGTGCAGGAAGCTTTTGACAATCTGGAGGTAGCCCGCGAGTCTTACGAAACCGCAGCGCAAAGGCTGGAGGCATCCAGCGAAGGTTATCGCCTGGTTTCCCGCAGGTACGATGAAGGCATGGCGAACCAGGTTGTCTTCCTGGACGCCCGGACTACGTTTACCGAAGCAGAAATGAACCTCAATATTACCCGTTACGAAGTCCTGATAAGAATGGCCGAGCTTGAATTTGCAACGGCTGTGAATAGTCTTCAGTGAACAGTTTTCAGTGAACATTTTTCAGTAGGCAGAAAGCGTCTTGTAATTACTGAAGACAGAAAATCGACAATCAACCTCAATCCCGCTTAAAGGAATGAAACGATATATAGCTACGCCGGCCATTATGGCCGCATATGCCCTGTTTCTCGCATCAACAGTTGTTTTGATTTCCAGTTGCAGCCGTGACGTTGGGGCTGATACTGCAGTACCCACTGCAGCTCCAGTGAATGTATTTGTGCAAGACATCAGTCAGGAGCGCCGCGCACTGCCAATCCGATCCAGTGGCCGGCTGGCTACCAAGGCAGAAATAAAGCTTTCGTTCAAGATCGGTGGTTTTGTTGAGCATGTTTATGTTGATGAAGGGCGAAAGGTAAAGCAGGGCGCTCGATTGGCGCGCCTCAACCTGTCTGAAATTGATGCGCAGGTTATGCAGGCACAAAGCGGATTGGATAAGGCAATCAGAGACAGAGATCGCGCGGAAGGGTTATACGCTGATTCGGTTGCTACGCTTGAACAAGTACAGGATGCGAGAACCGGCGTAGAGGTTGCTGAAGCCAATCTGAATATTGCCTCTTTTAACAGGAAGCACGCGGAGATTTATGCGCCGGCCAGTGGGCGCATTCTAAAACGCGCAGCAGAAGCCGGCGAGCTTGTTGGGCCGGGACAGCCTATTTATGTGTTCGGCGCAGATCGGGAAGGATGGGTTGTTCGTGTGGGTTTGTCAGATCAGGATATTGTAAAACTGGCGGTCGGAGATTCTTCTGTGCTCTTCTTTGATGCCTATCCGGGGCAGGAGTTTAAAGGGAAAGTTTCTGAAGTAGCAGATGCTGCGGATGCTATGAGCAGCACCTTTGAGGTCGAAATCTCTATCAATGATCCGGGCAAATTATTGAAGTCTGGCTTCATAGCACGCGTTGATATTTATCCATCAAAAGCGGAAGCCCTGTACTTTCTTCCTATTGAGTCGCTTGTTGAAGGCAACGGTGAAGAAGGGATTGTTTATGTGTTTGATGAAGTAGAAAACCGCGCCCGCAAGGTGCCTGTCCAGATTGTGCGCATTCTGGATCGTGAGATAGCTGTTGGTGGTGGGCTGGAGGGATACACGAAGGTGATCACTGAGGGCGCCGGCTTTCTAAACGGCGATGGCCCTGTGCAAGTGATGACCCAGCAATAAGGCCGATAGCATAAGCTGTCCACTCTGCTTGATCTGCTCTGCCAGTTATACTCTGCTTGTTCTGCTCCGCCTGTTATACATAACACCTGTCCATTGTTGAATCTCCAATTTCCAATTGTATGAAACTGCCAGCTCTTGCGATAAGCAATTATCAGTTTACCATCGTCATGGTCTTGCTGCTTTCTTTGGTAGGACTTGTAAGCTTCTTGACCATGCCTCGTTCTGAGGATCCACCCATCGATGCACCCGGCACCCGGATCATCGTCGTTTACCCTGGCGCGAGTCCTGAAGACATCGAGAGCCTTGTCATCGATCCGATAGAAGAAGAGATTAATGCGCTGGGTGACATCAAGACCATTGAATCAACCGCGCAGGACGGGCTGGGTGATATTGCTGTAGAGTTTATTGGCAGCGAAGATCCAGATGATGTATTTGACGAAGTGAATCAGGCAGTGAATCGGATCAGAGATGATTTGCCAGCCGGCATTCTTGCCATCGAAACACTCAAATATTCCACTGCAGATGTAATCATCATGCAGATCGCGCTCCTCTCCGAAAATGTGAGCTACGCCCTTTTGGAAAAAGAAGCGGAGAAGCTTGAGCGCCAGTATGAAAGGATTCCGGGTGTAATGCAAGCCGATATCTGGGCTTTTCCGGAGAGTGAAGTACGGGTGTCTCTCGATCTGGAGAAGATGCGTGAGATGCGGATAACAATGGATCAAATAATTGGCGCAGTACAGTCAAATAGCCAGAACATACCAGGGGGGAGCGTAGACCTGGGTGCGCGACGGTTTAATATTCAGACCAGTGGAGACTTTGAGTCGCTGGATGATATTCGCAGGACCATCATAGCAAGCACGGGGACGCGTGTTGTTTATCTGAGCGATATCGCCGAAGTAGCCCTGGATTATGAGGATGAAACGTACCGAGGTCGGTTCAATGGCCGGCGAAGTGTGTTTGTCACCGTAGCACAGCGCGAGGAAACGAATATCTACGATGTGCACAGCGCCATTGAAACGGCTACGCAGGTATTCGCTGCAAGCTTGCCGGAAGGCATCACTTTAGAAACTGTTTTTGACCAATCGGTTAGCGTACGAGAACGCGTCAATGGATTCTTTATCAATCTGTTTCAAGGGGTTCTACTGGTTGGGCTCGTCATTCTGCTGGCGCTGGGCTTGCGCGCTTCTGCGATCGTGGTGATGGCCATTCCGGTCTCGATTCTAATCGCCATCGGTTGGGTTGATTTCTCTGGATATGGCATACAACAGATGTCTATTGTGGGCCTGGTTGTAGCGCTGGGTTTGCTTGTTGATAATGCAATTGTGGTAACTGAAAATGTTGCCCGGTATAGAAAGAAGGGGTACACTGGATTTGATGCTGCGATAGAGGGGACCAAAGAAGTGGGATGGGCAATCATTGCGGCTACAGTGACAACCATTCTCTCTTTTCTCCCCATTGTGCTGATTCAAAGTGACAGCGGCGATTATATCAGAAGTATGCCGGTCACGGTCATCTTTGCGCTTATTGCTTCTTTGCTGATATCTCTGACGCTGACCCCGTTTCTAGCAAGCCGGCTCCTCGGGCGCGACGTGGGTGCGTCGGATAGAAGACCACCTGTTTTACAGAACGTTTTGAACAGGTTGGTGGCCGGGCCTTATCGCCGGCTGTTGAAAGGAGCCGTTGCGAGGCCCATACTCGTTTTATTTATGGCATTTGCCACATTTGCCGGGAGCCTCATGCTTTTCCCCCTGGTTGGGGTATCCCTGTTCCCTAAAGCTGAGAAGCCGCTGTTTTATATCAATGTTGAAACGGCAGATGGCGCTACACTGAATCACACAGATAAAGCAGTGCAATACGTGGAGCAAGTGTTGTCCGAACGGGAAGACGTGGTGGGGTATGCAGCAAACATCGGTCGCGATAATCCCCGCTTTTATTACAATGTATTACCGCGAGGCAAGAAGAGTAATATCGGGCAGGTAATGGTGTCGGCGAGGAGTTTGGAAGAGATGCCGGCATTGATCAGCGATTTGAAAGAGACCTTTGCGGAAGTTACGGGTGTCGACATTGATATTCTGGAGCTTGAAAATGGTCCGCCCATTGAAGCGCCTATTGCGATTAAAGTAATTGGCCCTGAAAATGCCGAGATCAAACGGATTGCCGCAGATATTGAGCAGATCATGCTGGCAACGAACGGTACCGAGAATGTTAACAACCCACTGCGCTCGAACAAAACAGATCTACATGTTCGTATCAATCGGGACAAAGCCGGCTTACTCGGCATTCCACTTGTAGAAATCGATAGAACAGTTCGCGCTAGTATGGCCGGCTTGCCTATTGCAACCTACCGGGATCAAAGTGGTGAAGAACATAAAATAGTTGCCAGACTGCCATTTGAAGAACGCCCCGGAATGGCTGATTTTGATCGGATTTCTGTGGCCTCTTATATGGGAGCGAGTATCCCGCTACGGCAGGTGGCTGACGTAGAACTCCAGGCTGTCCCCACGCAGATCGACCATTTTAATCTGGAGAGAACAACAACGATTACCTCGTATGTTCAAAATGGGTATTCGGATTTTGAGCTGACCGACCAGATTATAGAAGAGGTAGCAGCCTACAACTGGCCTGATGGCTATCGCTATTATGTAGCCGGTAAACAGGAAGCACAGCAAGAAAGCTTCACCGGGATGGCATCTGCATTGGTTGTTGCCTTGCTTGGTATTCTTGGCGTACTTGTGTTGCAATTCAGGTCTTTTAGTCAGCCATTAATCATCATTGTTGCTGTACCGCTGGCTATTATTGGTTCTATTCCTGCTTTGTTGATTACTGGATTTACCTTCAGCTTCTCGGCCTTTATCGGTCTGACCAGTCTGGTGGGTATTGTAGTGAATAACTCGATTATCCTTGTTGATTACGCCAATAAGCTGATTGAGAAGGGGAAAACCGTTAAAGAGGCGGTGATGGAAGCCGGCGAAACAAGATTTAGCCCAATCATCCTGACCTCCTTAACCACCATCGGTGGTTTGCTGCCGCTTACGCTCACAAATTCTACAATGTGGAGTCCCATGGGCTGGGTGATCATCGGAGGCCTGATTGCCTCAACTGCACTCACACTGATTGTGGTGCCCGTATTGTACAAGCTGTTTACGCGGCCTGTTAAAGTTAAAAGCTAAAAATCAAAAGCTAAAATTGGGTGGAGCCTGAGCTTGTTCAGGGCTCACGGTTTTGCGTAATAACCCGAAACTTTGAACCCTGAACTTTGAACCCGGAACCCGAACCCCTCCTCTTGTGACATAAATGACATCATTTCCATATAGAATATTAGCAATACGTGTGATGGACGGCCACACCCTTTGACGTATCTTGGGGCTCGACCAGATCAATCTCGTGTTTTTGGAAACTACAATTCTCTGCACAGATCTGGGCGTATACAAATCACCGAAAGCGAATAACGTCTTTATAGCGTACATCGCATTTTCAACACTTGATGCACGTAAGTCATCAATCTAAAAGCAATATCCTAAAAGCAATTCTACGCTTGTATTGAAGCGTCTTTATTCAATCGCCAATATTCAATCGCCAATATTCAATCATTGAGCCTGGTGCACTCGTTGCATCTTGAGCTTTCATTAAAAGAGATTGGCAACACATTTTCATTTCAAATCCTGAGCCGGCCGATAGGGGCTGGTTATATCTTAGCTTATTCAATTCAGGCGATAGCAAGCCTCCATGCTATGCAACATCAAGAATCTGATCAAAATTATCTACCTGTTTATTCAGAAGCAGGGGACTATGAAAGTGATATGCTACCCGGCAATGGGATGCCGTTGCCTCCTTATGCCCCTGAACATTTGCAGGAAGATTCCCAGCTCAAGGAGTTACTTGATTTATTGTATGCTGGCAAATGGCTGATTCTTGGTTCATTCCTTGCAATTTTTGTTATAACGGCCATCTACACCTACATGCAGGTCCCGCTTTACAAGGCGCATAGTCTGGTTCTGCTGGACAATCGATTGGCGCCTGACCTCAAGGATGCGCTGGAAGCTGGCCCTAATTCGATGGGATCCTCAAGCCGATCCGTTGATACAGAGGTGTATGTTCTGCAGCGTTCTTTAGGGGTATCACGGCGTGTAAGTACACGGTTGGGCAATATTGGCGTAGATCCAGTTACGGGGAATACGTTGAGTTTGCTGTCGTATGGTTTACCTGTTGAGCAACTTGCCGGCGTGGTAAAAAGTCGGATAGAAGTAAATCGTGAGCCGGTTGCGGATGTTTTGCGTATTTCAGCAGCATCAACTGAACCCGGAGAAGCACGTTTGCTCGCAGATTTATACGCGGAAGAATTTGTGGATCACGCATTGGGCAGAAGCCGATCGCGGCTGGCTTCAACGCGGTTCTTTTTAGAAAACGAGGCCGGCAAACGTAAGCGAGAGCTGGAATCTTTAGAAGAAGAGATGCGACAATTCATGGCCCGTAACAGCGGTATAACCCTTACCGATGGTACCGCCTCTATTGTCTCTCAGGTAGCCGATTTGGAAACGTTGAGGGATGAGGTACAGCTTGAGATTCGGATGAAGGCTGTGCTTAGAGATGACCTGATTGAAGATATACAAACCATGCAGCCTCATCTGGCAGAACAATTATCTGCCAATGTGCCGGCAAGGATTGAACGCGTCCAGGATGCCATCGCTGAAGTCGAAGATATTCTAGATCTGATCTATCGTAAGAATCCAGGCCTTAGAGAGACGGCAGCCGCTGCACAGAGTACTGAATTGCAAGGGCACTTGAGTGAGCTTGCGCGTTTGAGAAATACACTTCAGGAATTAACTACACAGTATGTACAGCAGATTGAAGTATTCGGAGGAGAATCTACAGGTAGTCCTGGTGGCACGTTACAGGAATTTGGCCGGCTTCGCCGCCAACTCATAGAAGAAGATCAGGAACGGGAGCGCCTAAAAGCGCGCGTAGATATTGTTAACAGACAACTTGGTACGTTCCAGGCACAACTTCAAGGTTTGCCGGCGCAGACGATCAAGTTAACGCAGCTGAAACGGTCGATTAGTACAACAGAACGTGCTTTTTTATTGCTCAATGAAAAACTTGAAGATGTCCGTATTTCTGAAGAGTCAGAGCAGGGATACGCTGAGATCATTTTAAAAGCTGAGCTACCGTATCGCCCCGAATTCCCGAACAAACCCAAAAACTTGATCCTGGGTGGCCTTATTGGATTACTGATCGGTTTAGGTCTGGCTGTAATACGGCAGCAGGTTTATAAAAACGTTGTGATGACCCCTGAAGATCTTAAAAAGCAAGGTTTCTCCATAATGGGTGTGATCCCCAGTATGCGGGACTATATCAAAGAACAGTATCAGGGGGTGAAGCTTGTAGAGCATAATGGGTATCTCAACGACAGTTGCCTGATTTCTTTGCAGCCCCCTTCTTCATTTGTCACCGATGCGTACCGGCGATTACGATTTAATATCCAGCGCTTGCAGGGTGAGGGTGTAGCCCAGGCTATACTGGTAACCAGTCCCAATCCGGGTGAAGGCAAAAGTATTACGGCGCTAAATCTGGCAATAGCAAGCGCGCAAGCCGGCAAACGTACCGTTATTTTGGACACTGATTTACGCCGGCCTTCAATTCATGAAAAGCTTGGCATCGAATGTGATCCGGGGTTTCCGGAAATGATAAAAGATCGTCGATTACAATTCAGAAGAGCCCTTGGGCATATGGAAAACCTGTACGTTCTGACCGCAGGACGTGCTACAGAAAACTCTGGCGAAGTGATGTCTTCCAAAGAAATGCCGCAACTAATTCAAGAGCTCAAAAAGCTATTTGATATGGTTATTCTAGATTCTCCGCCGTTTATGCTGGTTTCAGATCCGCTTGTTCTTTCAACCATGTGCGATGGTACGGTAATCGTAGCATGTGCAGGGAAAACAAAGCAGGAGGATCTGCATCAAGGCCTGCATGAATTGCAAAAAGTTGGTGGTAGTGTATTAGGTGTTTTGCTTAATGAATTTAACCCGATAGGGTTATACGGAGCAAGAAACAAATACAAGTATTATCGTTATATAAATAACTACTCTTACCAAAAAGAGGCTGATGCACTTCTTCAGTCTTAGCTACTGTAAATAAAGAGCTTGGCATGGTTGTTTTGGCGTTTTGAAGCGCACAAATAAACAACGATTGTTTTGCCAAGGCTCACCAGTAAAATACCGCTCCCCCCTGGCTATTCTCTTTGATTGAACTGTATTAAATCTAAACTGATCTTGAATAAGAAAGTAGAGATTTTGTGATCATTGGGATAGGATTTTTATCAGAAAAAGGACGCTTTTCTTTTTCGGCGTCGGAATTCGATGTGGTATACAATACATAAAAGTTCTCTGAATCAGCGTAATTCCACATGCACTGTGCATTACAGCTGTACACCTTCGTACCTTGCCGGCTTGCGGGTTATTCTTATCTCTACCTATAACCTTGCCAGGCATTAATACACATCTATACTGCTCGTCATAAATCAGCCCTGCTGGTGAATTGACGAGCCAGCTTCTCTTGAAAAATTTCAGTACGCATCTGTACTGAAAAAAGCAACATACAGATCATCCGTCAGCGACTTGAGGCAAAAACTCATGTAACTGACGTGGCGAAGCTGTGGCAAAAATCAATCGTGCTAAATATCAACAGGACTGTTTAGCAGTCAATTGTCAGGTTCAGGTTTTATGCAACATTGGCGTGTTTTTTATACAGCACCAAGGGCCGAGAAGAAATGTGAGGAGTGGATGCTGGAGCAAGATATTGAAGTATTTCTACCGAAGATCACCACAAAAAGAAAGTGGAAAGATCGCACGAAGGCAGTTAGCGAGCCACTGTTTCGCAGCTACATATTTGCACATGTAGACGAACGTGCGCGTATCGATGTACTGCAGATGAAAGGAATTGTCAGATCGTTGGCTTTTGGAGGAAAAGTAGCAGAAATGACCACAGACGAAATAGAGCAGTTGAAAATAACACAACAAGATCCAGAAAAACTCGGGCTGCTTACGGAGTGGATGCCGGCCATTGGAAACCAGGTGCTGGTAACGGATGGACCCATGAAAGGATTGAAGGGAGAAGTATTACAGCAACGAGGTCAATCATATATAGTCATCCGGATTGAAGCACTCAGGCAGGCAGTGAAAGTTAACGTCCCCCTTGCGTGGATCAAATCATTGGAGTCCCCCCATCTTCAGGTTTGATTCTTACGCAGCATTAGATCCACGTTTTATGCGAAGTAACAATCATGCTATCCAGTTACTGTAGCAGGTAATCATTTTTAATTCATTATGCTGAATTCCATCAGGAAATTAAGGGTCATTCTTACAGCCCGCGAAGTACGCAAGTTTATGGGGCTCCTGGTTATAATCGTAATCATGGGCGTTTTTGAGCTAGCAGGTATTGCGTCTATCATGCCATTCATGCAACTGGTCTCTAATCCGGATGCCATTACCCAAAGTCAGTTCCTAAGTGAGTTATATACCTATTTTGCATTCACGGATGAGCAGCAATTTTTGTTTGCCCTGGGTTTGGTTGTGCTTGTCTTACTGACGACTGCAAACGTTTTTACCGTATTTACGCTGTTGCAGCAACATAAATTTGC
>JBGCEN010000031.1:0-3685 GCA_045106435.1 Rhodothermales bacterium | reverse complement strand
CCTTTTTAGCGAACCGCAGACATTTCGTTACGCTTTAACCTACGCCAATCGGTCACGGGGGACGGTTCCGGGTTCAATGTTCTGGGTTCAAAGTTGGCTTTTCAAACAACCTTGAACCCAGAACCTTGAACCCAGAACCTTGAACCCAGAACCTTGAACCCAGAACTCAAACCGCTAGTCTGCAACCAGTTTGAGCGATACATCACGCGGGATACGGAGCCGGCCAATTCGGTTCTCCATTTCTCCGATGATCGGTTCTAGTAACTGTAACTCGCGCGCATTATTGCCTTGCTCATATTCTCGAAAGCCAACCAGGTACGTTTCGTTTTGCGGACGGTATTGATAGAAATACGTACGGTTTTTTTTATAAATCAACTCCTGTAATTGTGTAGCTTGCGCGCCCAGTGGGGAAGAGAACGACACCCCGCGCGCCCAGTCTTTGGCTGAGGCAGTAGCCATTTTTTTGTTACCCATCCACAAACTATGGTTGCCACGGCGGAGCCCGGCTACACGCAGGCGCGGTGTTTCAAAGTCTACCGTTGCATCTGATGTGACGGGTGCCGGCATGGCCTCGGGGGTAAAGGTAAAGGCGATCGCTTTGTCTTCCAGAGTGAAGTCGCTAATCTCGGAGGACACTTTTCCTTTTTTTACATCAATAGCAAGGTCTTTTTCTAAAAAGCCTTTTTCTGGATCATCATATTTAAGATGCTTCGCTAAAACGCCGGCGGCAATTGCATAGCCGCGATCATTAAGCTGGAGGCCATTGTCTGAAATATGAACCTGCGGATCGTTGGCTGAAGGTAACAAGCTCTCCATCAGGTCGATGAACGGATAAGATCGGTCTTTTGCAATGGCTCCAATCTGTTTGGAAACGGCCAGGAGCATTTGATTATGCTCGTTTACGGATGGAGCAGGTGACGTCTCCGGTTCTTGTGGCGCCGGCGAAAGTAATACAACTTCGACCTCCATAACTTCAAGCGAATCGAGTAATGCGATGAGGTCTGTCTTAAAATCTTCCAAAACAGATCTGTCTTCGAACGCCATATGCGCGCCGTATCCAACAAAAGCTACAGTTGGCTTGGTGGCTTTAATTTGCTCGATCAGATGATCATGCGCGGTCGGTGGGTTTGTAAAGTGATCGCGTGAAGTACCTGCCGGCGTATCTCCAGACCAGCCGATATTCCGGAAGGTGATGTGCCGGTCTGGCCATGCTGTGGTAAGGGCATACTCAAAATGGCCGTAATCCAACTCGTTTTCAAACAAGCCATCTCCTACAAAAACCACCCGGTCGCCTTGCTGCAAATCAACAGGTATAGTCTGTGCCTGCGCGAATCCCGTAATAACAAAGAGTAACAGTAGCAGGAAATAGCTTTTGGGCTGATTGTAAGACATCTGGGAAATACAGCTTGGTTTTGATGAGGGCACATAAGCAATCTCGATAAAAATACACTTTGTAACAATTAATCACATGGGGTGCGGGAATAAATCTGTTTCACTATTCTATAAACTCAGAAACTGTGAAGATTAAATCTCAACAGTTTCTCATCATTGATTATTTCTCTTAGCTGTGCCGTTAATCCGTTAGCGTCTCGTATCCCAGTCCACTGGTCATTGCAAGTACTATGAAAACCCCCCTCCGTAACTATTCGCTCCAGCTTGTTTTGGTATGCATTAGCCTCGTTTCCCTGCGATGTCAGGCGCCGGCTGAAGAAAAGCCACCCAATGTGATCCTGATTATAACAGACGACCAGGGCTATGGAGATTTTGGTGTACATGGAAACGAAATGATTCAAACGCCCAATCTGGATGAGCTATGGACAGAAAGTGTACGGCTTACCAATTTTCATGTAGACCCAACCTGTTCACCAACACGGTCTGCGTTAATGTCTGGTAGATATTCCACACGCACGGGGGTGTGGCATACCATCATGGGCCGTTCTTTGATGGATCCTGATGAGCAGACATTGGCCGAAGTTTTCCAGGAGAATGGATATCGCACAGGGATGCTCGGGAAATGGCATCTTGGAGACAATTACCCATTGCGTCCGCAAGATCAAGGATTTGAAGAAGTGGTGTGGCATAAAGGCGGTGGTGTAGGTCAGGGGCCAGATTACTGGGGCAATGACTATTTTGACGACACGTACTGGCGGGGCGATCAACCCGAAGCATTTGAAGGGTACTGCACCGATGTGTGGTTTAGCGAGGCCTCCCGGTTTGTAGAGGAAAACAAAGACGAACCCTTCTTTTTGTACTTGTCGACCAATGCACCGCACGGGCCATTTCTTGTCGACGAAAAGTATTCTAAGCCCTACGCAGATCAAGGCGTGCCGGCTCCAATGGACGCTTTTTATGGTATGATCACAAATATCGACGAAAACGTGGGTCGATTGCGCAGCAAGCTGGAGGAACTCGGCCTTGCTGAAAATACCTTGTTGATTTACATGTCGGATAACGGCACTGCCGCCGGCGTGTCTCGTGTTGAAGACGCTGCCTGGAAAGGATTCAACGCCGGCATGCGCGGGATCAAAGGATCCGAATATGAAGGCGGACACCGCACGCCATTTATGATGCACTGGCCGGCGAATGCTATGAATAGCGGGCGGGATGTGAATCAGTTGGCAGCGCATATCGATGTGATGCCCACACTCGTGGATATGCTGGGGCTGGAGAAACCCGCCGGCCCATCGGTTGATGGCACCTCAATAAAAGCTGCCGTTGAAGGAGATGCATCTGTTTTACGTGATCGCACGCTATTTGTGCATTCACAGCGCGTTGAGGACCCCGTGAAGTGGAGGAAATCTGCTGTGATGACTGAACAGTGGCGGCTCGTCAATCAAAACGAATTGTATGATGTGCAGGCTGATCCCGGTCAGGAGAACGATGTCGCAGCCGAGCACCCAGATGTTGTTACCCGACTGCAGGCTGATTATGAAGGATGGTGGCAAAGCCTGACACCTGGTTTCGACGAGTACGTGCGTATTGCTGTAGGCAATGAAGCTGAGAACCCGGTTGAGTTCATGAGCCACGACTGGCATACGGACAATGAAGCGGTGCCCTGGCACCAGCGACACGTAGAGGCTGGTTTGATAAGCAACGGCTACTGGGCAATCGACGTAGAAGAGACAGGTACCTACGAAGTCTCTCTTTTCCGCTGGCCAGATCAGGAAGACAAAGCCATGGAAGCGCAAAAAGCACGCGTGAGATTTAATACGTTGGAAGCTACGACGACGCTGTCACCAGAAGCTACGGAAGCCACGTTTGAGGTTGAACTCAACGCCGGCCCCGCAACCCTCCAGGGATGGCTTACCAATGAAGAAGGCGAAGAATACGGGGCGTATTTTGTGAAGGTGACGAAGCTGTAGACGGGAAGGAATTTCGAACAACCAGCAAGGAATCTTGAATAACGATGTGTTTTTTGAGATTCCTTGTTTTTTGTATAAAAGAACGCTCTTGTTCAGATAGGAGGAATTGGGAGATATTTTCCATCAACGGTTTTGAACCCTCATCAATAGGCTAAACATGTAGATTAAAAGCCCGTAGTGTTAGCTCGACTTTGTCCTTTTGGACAAAGTCTCGAATATCGAACACCGATCAAGGAATGTCCAATGTTGAAGGGTTTTTAAGCGCTATATCGATGTTAGACATACCTTTTGAGTCTTCGCCGTTTAATTTATCCAGGTCTGGT
>JBGCEN010000030.1:0-20622 GCA_045106435.1 Rhodothermales bacterium | reverse complement strand
TTTCTTTGATGAACATGCTTTAGTCCTGGCAAGTATTTTGACTGCATCTGCATTGTTTGTATTAGGCGTTCAAAAGGTTCATTTCACAAATAAACATTGGTTCACCTCAGGGCTGGAGATGCTCCTTGTTGGTGGCGTGGCAGCAGTAGTTGCATATGGTATTGGTGTGCTGCTCTCGGGATTGGCCTAGGCAAGGTTGGGATAAGAGGGGGCATTCATTTCAATAACGATCGGACCATATTTCTCCGTCATCCCTGCGCAGGCAGGACACGAGCGAAGCTACTGATGTAATAATTCAGAAAACGAGTGATTATGCCCAGTAAGACTGGATCTCTGCTTTCGCATAGATGGCGAATGCAGTTAGTAAAGGCTATAGAGCTGATTCTCAATGCGGGTGTAGCAATTTCCTCGACGTCTGTGCCTTCGCGGAGATGACGGGTGTGGTTAAGAGAGGCCTCTCAGCTAGTTTTTTCACGCAATTGTATCAGTTTCCTTGAAGCCAGTGCACCTCTATATCGTCGGCGAAGCAGTGTGAAAGCTGTGGGGAGATTGCTTATATATGTCTGGAAAGTAGTTTATTGTGGTTCGTTTGAATTGCACATATAGCCCATTTATTTATATAAAACGAGTTTTATTAGACTAATTCGCGTTTATTGACAGTTTGTATATATGGTGTGCTTGTGGAGTAAATTTTAAATGCAGGGAACTAGATGTCTTAAGAAGAATATATTAGAGTCGATACTTGTTATGACAAGTTATTACAACATACTCAAATACTATTTTTACGATGATCGATTTCCTGTCTCAGCCCTGGCCCTGGTACGTTGCCGGCCCCGTTATTGGCCTGTTCGTTCCTGCATTACTGCTCTTTGGCGGTAAACAATTTGGTGTTTCGGCCAACCTTCGTCATATGTGCGCAGCTACAGTGCCGGCAAATCTGGATTTTCTGAAATACGACTGGAAGAAAAGCGGCATCTGGAATCTCACTTTTGTAGGGGGAATTATGCTAGGAGGTTTACTGGCTACTTCCTTGCTAGCCTCTCCTGATATCGCCTTGGCGCCGGCGACTAAAGCGGCATTGGTAAATATCGGGATTACAGACTTTTCGGGGCTTGTACCTGCTCAGCTTATCTCTTGGCAAGGTCTTGCGTCTCTACCTGGTATTGTCATGATTTTAGGCGGCGGATTTCTGGTCGGATTTGGTGCACGCTATGCTGGAGGATGTACCTCGGGCCATGCCATAAGTGGCCTTGCTGCTTTGCAGTTTCCCTCGCTGGTTGCGGTCATCGGTTTCTTTGTCGGTGGCCTGCTGGTTACCTACGTCTTCTTACCATTTATTTTTTGATACGGTAGATCATAATGGACACTACAATACCAACAGATAGACCGTTTGTAGAACCTGCTGAATGCCTGGATACGGAGCAGGTGGCCGGCCCATTCAAAGAGAAGGCGCTACGCGAAGGCAATACGCCCTTGAGCTTGCTTGTATATATGCTAATGGGCACTCTCTTCGGCATCGTTCTCATCAAGAGCGAAGTAATCTCGTGGTTTCGCATTCAGGAGATGTTTCGCTTCGACAGCTTTCACATGTACGGCATTATTGGCAGTGCGATTGCCGTTGCTGCCGTGGGTATCCAGCTAATAAAGCGACTGGATCTTAAAACACTACATGGTGAGCCTATACAGATTGCGCCCAAGCAATGGGGCGGGGGTGTTCGCTATTGGTTGGGGGGCACCCTGTTTGGCCTTGGCTGGGCGCTGCTGGGGGCTTGTCCGGGACCAATATTCGCGCTGATTGGCGGGGGCTCATCGGTTCTGATTGTAGCGCTTTTGGGTGCTTTGGGTGGCACATGGACGTACGCTTATACAAGAGCGAAACTTCCTCATTAACCCTGGAAAAACTAAAATAAACTAACAACGTCTCGAGGTAATAGATATGTTATTCCGTCAAATATTTGATCCCAAACTTGCTCAGTATGCATATTTAATTGGTTGTCAAAAGACAAAAGAAGCGATCATTATTGATCCTGAAAGAGACATAGATCAGTACGTTGAACTTGCTGAGAAAGAAGGTCTGGAGATCGTTGCTATCGCAGAAACACATATCCACGCAGATTTTTTGTCGGGTGGCCGCGAGTTTGCTGAACGCTTTAATACGAAGCTCTTTCTTTCAGATGAAGGAGATGAAAACTGGAAGTACGAGTGGATAAAGGAGAAGAAGCAAGATGGATCAGCGTACGATTATGTATTGCTAAAAGATGGTGACACCTTTATGATCGGGGGGATTGAGCTCAAGGCTGTTCATACGCCAGGTCATACGCCCGAGCATATAAGTTACCTGGTTACGGACCGGGGGGCAGGAGCAACGACACCCATTGGAATAGCTACAGGAGACTTTGTTTTTGTGGGAGATTTGGGTCGCCCTGATCTCCTTGAACAGGCAGCCGGCATGCATGGGGTGCAGGAGCCTTCTGCACGTATGCTTTATGGTTCGCTCCCGCGGTTTACTGAACTGCAGGATTATCTTCAGGTATGGCCGGCGCATGGAGCGGGGTCAACCTGCGGTAAAGCACTCGGTGCCGTGCCAACAACCACGGTTGGGTATGAGAAACTGTACAACGCTTCATTAGGAGCTGCTGAAGGCGGTGAGAAGGCCTTTGTAGACGCCATTCTTTCTGGTCAGCCCGAGCCCCAGATGTATTTTGCACGAATGAAGCGCGATAATAAATTAGGCGCACCGGTATTGGGTAAGCTTCCCAAGCCACAAAAACTCGTTGCAAAAGAGTTGGCAGACATGGCCGGCCGCGAGGATGTGCTCATCGTTGATACGCGACTCGATCGCTCTGCCTTTATGGCGAATCACATCCCGAATTCGCTGTATGCGCCGATGAACAAGATGTTCAACACGATTATTGGATCACTTGTGATTGATGAGACGATGCCGATTGTACTCATCACGCGGGAAGAAAATGTAGAAGAAGCGGTTCGTGACCTCGTACGCATCGGGTATGATAAGGTAATTGGTTTTGCTGAGATTGAAACGCTTGAGCGCTATTTCGCCGAAGGAGGCTCTCAGAAGGCGATCAAGGAAATCGACTTCAAGCAACTTGATATGAGTCAATTGCAGCATGATGAAGCTGTGGTAGACGTCCGGTTTGCTGCTGAATTCGATGCCGGCCATTTGCCCGGAGCCATCAGTGCATCTTACACCCGTTTGCCAGATTACGTAAAGCATCGGATTCCGAGGGAGAAAACACTGGTTGTGCACTGTGGATCAGGTGCGCGTGCCGCAGCAGCGGCTGCATATCTGGCTCGTGAGGGGTTCACCGTGAAATACGTTAACGGCAACTTCTCTGAGTATAGCAAAGACATTGCGCAGAGTGAGCTGGCAATCGCTTAGCCTTTGGTTGGCTCATGGGTGGTTTCAATATTTACAGAAGAGAGGGAAGAGAAGAGTGTTGATCGAGAAAGCATGAGAAAATGATGATTGCTCGTAACCCTCCTCTCTCTTCCCTCTTCATTTTAGCCAGGACTCCTAACTTCTCCCTGTACATATTATGCTTGAACGATTCTTCCCCATACTACATCAGGTTGCCGGCTACAACCGGGGGAAACTACGGGGAGACCTTGTAGCCGGGTTGACCGTTGGCGTTATGCTTATTCCTCAGGGGATGGCATATGCGCTGATCGCAGGGATGCCGCCCATTTATGGGCTCTATGCCTCTCTTGTGCCGATCCTGGTTTATGCAATCTTTGGCACCTCCAGGCAGCTTTCTGTTGCGCCTGTTGCCATGATGTCTCTTCTAACTGCTGCCGGCGTAGCACCTTTGGCCGGTGATGATGTGGAGCGATTTATCGTTTTAGCACTTTTGCTTGCCATGATGGTGGGAGCAATACAGCTTGCTATGGGCGTGATAAGATTTGGGTTTCTCACAAATTTTCTCTCGCATCCCATTTTGGCCGGCTTTACGAGTGCCGCCGCGCTTATTATCGGATTTAGCCAACTCAAACATTTGCTTGGCCTGGATATTCCTCGCTCTCACCATGTGCATGAAATCCTGTTGGCAGCAGCCAGGCAGATCAGCATGACGCATTGGATCACGCTCTCGATAGGCGTACTAAGCATTGGACTGCTCATAGGCCTCAGGTATTGGAAAAAGTCTTTTCCCGGGGCATTGGTTGTTGTTGCTCTGTCGACATTGCTGGTCTGGATGTTTTCTTTGGTACAAGATGGCGTGAGTATTGTAGGCGCTGTGCCAGACGGTTTACCTGCGTTTGCTTTACCTGCAATTAATATGCATGACATTCAGTTGCTCTTCCCTACTGCTGTCACCATATCTTTGGTAGGATTTATGGAGTCTGTTGCCGTAGCAAAAGTATATGCAGTCAGGAACCGGTATGAGATTGACGCAAATCAGGAGTTGATCGGACTTGGCTTAGCGAACATCCTGGGCTCTTTGTTTCAGTCATTCCCGACAACCGGCGGGTTCTCCAGAACGGCTGTTAATGCCCAAGCCGGCGCTCAAACACAGGTCGCGGCCATTATAACTGCCATGGTCATCGGGCTTACGCTGCTGTTCTTTACACCGCTATTTTATTATCTGCCCAAAGCGGTTTTGGCAGCAATTGTAATGGTTGCTGTCTTTGGCCTCATTGACTGGCGGGAAGCACGGTATTTGTGGAATGTTGACCGTAAAGATTTTGCGCTTATGATACTTACGTTCGTCGCAACCCTCAGCCTGGGGATTGAACAGGGTATTGTTGTGGGCGTCATTGCATCTTTGATTGCTGTTGTGCACCAAAGTGCCCGCCCAAATACAGCCATTGAAGGACGCCTTCCCGACAGAGATACGTATCGAAGCATAGCGCGACATGCGGATGCGGTGACAATGCCCGGGGTTGTTGTTTTTCGTATGGATGCTTCGCTTTATTTTGGAAATGTCGCCCTTTTTAAAGATAAGATCCGACATATCTTAAAAAATGAAGCACCCCTAAATGCGATTGTTGTTAACTTCTCTCCTGTCAATCGCATTGACTCCAGCGCATTACATACGCTCAAAGAATTGGTAAGCGAATTGCAAACGGAAGGCGTCCAATTGCTTTTCGCCGGCGTTAAAAGTTCTGTAAACGATGTTATGAATAAGGCAGGGTTACTTGAGGCAATAGGCCTTGACAACTTTTTTCTAGAGGTCCATGATGCAGTGCAATCAGTCACCATGCAGCATTATGACCCCGCTGTATTACAGGGCGTATTGGAAGAAGACATGCTTGTGATAAATGGTTAACCTAATTTAGCTCTCCGACAAGTTACTGGTTCTAAGTATTTGATGGGGAGATATTTCTCAGAATCTCTCTCTCAACCGACCACTATCAACCTGCCATAGACTCAGGGTAGATTATCAACGGAATACAACATACCTATGGACAACCCAAACAATAATTTCCAGAAGCAAGTCATTGAAAAGAGCCATGAAAAACCAGTGCTTGTTGATTTCTGGGCACCCTGGTGTGGCCCTTGTCGGGTACTCGGTCCTTCGCTGGAAAAGTTGGCTAAGGAAAGTAAAGGCGCCTGGCGTCTCGTAAAGATCAATGCTGATCGGTATCCAGACTTGGTACAACAGTACGGTGTTCGTGGGATTCCTGCCGTGAAGCTCTTTGTAGCTGGTGAAATTGCAAATGAATTTGTTGGTGCGCTCCCTGAGCATGCGATACGACAGTGGCTTGCTGAATCCTTGCCTTCAAACAGTAATTAGATTCTATCGTATCGCGTTGATATTTGTCGGTATTTATTCTTGTACGCTAACCGTAAGTGAATCTACAGCAAATGCGCCAAGGCTGTCTTTTGCAGTGATTTGGATGGTGGTACTTCCGCTATTAACAGGTTTCATCTCCAGCCTGTGATCAAGGACCTGGACTATTGCAATTTCACTATCCCGACTTTCAACGCTAAATACGAGATTGTCGGGGTCTTCATCAGTAAAAAAGTCCCTGAGATCCAATACATAATCCTCTCCGCCAACACGCAAGGATTTTACGTTGCTTAAAGGTTTTTTTGATTTGGGCCATAGATTTAAATCGAAGTTATTTCTCGTAGTAAAAAACGCCGGCCCCAGATGTTCGGGCAAACTGGCCAGGCCGAACAGCATCGATGCATAGTCAATGAGTTGGATATAAGCCGGCGTCGATGTTGTATCTACGAGACTATAGCGCCATAACAAGGTATCTCTTCTCGTATTCGGAAGGATGAAAACGGCCCGCTCTTGTTCTTCAAGTAACTGGGTAAGATGTGCTTGAGCTTCTGGGTAAACGGGCAAAAAGCCGGCGATACAATGTGGCGATACAATTTGTTTATCATTTCTATGTATCGCATCAGCCGAATAGCCGTCCGCCGGCACCTCTCCTGCACACAACCCCCACTCGTAAGCCGCAGCTGTTGAATTTGTATCTTGCCACCATCGCATATCTGCCAGAGCAGCTTCTCTAAAAAACTCGATGTACCCCGTGCTGGATGAAAAATAATGGCTCAAGAAATAAGCAAACTGGAGCGTGAAGTGCGACTGGAAGTGCGGAGGGTCGTCAGTCAGCAACGAGAACTCCTGGAAGTCCGAAGTTGGTAAAGTATGGGGATTTGCATAAGCGTTTTCCCACGACGTCGTGGCCGCGCCGGGGTTGTTCTGCTCCGCCAACTTGGCAAGCCATGCCACGATCAGGTACTCGCTGTAGGGCATGGTTAGCGAAGGGATGCCCGTCCCATCTTCATTCAGCTGTAAAAATAATGCTCCAGTGGAAGGATTTGCTAAAACAACCGACCAGTCAATGGATTGCCAGAGTTGATCAGCTAGTATTGAGATTCCTGGGCTCTTGAAATGAGTTTTTGCAAACAAGGCGCCGGCTACCAAAATTGCTGTATCAATTGTCGAATAATCTACCGGCCACCCCTCTGCTTTTTGGAGATCATCCATGGTGACCCAATGCTGATAGAAGCCGGCCTCGTTCGTGTCAGGCGTAATGCCGGGCGTAATGCCCAACACAGATTTGAGGGTCGTTTCTACCTGATCTTCTGCATCCGTGGTCCAAGACATAGCATCTGCTATGCAAAGCGAAATCAGCCCTATGCCAATGGCAGCGGTAGATGCGATTGCATCCTGCTCACCTTCAAACTTAACCTTGTCCCGGTATATCCCTTTACTGTTGCGTGCAAAGGCATAGAGTTCATAGCTGCTACGAAACAGCTCTTTCAGGCTTGTTGTTGTTTCTGGCGGTTCGGATTTGTTGCCTTGTGCCAGCAATACTTCTGTGTGGCATGTAAGCAATGCAATGATGATTAGAAGCGCCGGGGTTGGTTTTAGTCTGATAACGTTGGACACAATAAACGGGGCGGTTAGATATGGATTCTAAGCGGGTGCAGGGGGGCGTAAGGTACAAAGAATACGAAATCAGTATAAGAAGTCCTGTCAAAGCAGGTATGCCGGCGCAGTAAGCCCTAACCAATGAGTAACGGCTAGTCTCGGTAGTTGCTCGTCGCCTCAAAAGCCGCTCAACGCATAGATACCCCGCTTGCCGCAGGCCACCCGCTGTCTCTCGAAAACGTATATCCTTGCACAAATGCGCTGCGTAGATTCCTCATCTCAAATAAGTGTGATGTTTACGCTAATTATATACACCTACCTCAAAGAGACTATAGATTATGAAAACCTTATTTAAAAGTACCCTCGTTCTAGCGATGATATTTGCGACCGCGGCATTCTCGTTCACGGCACCTGAAATGGATCGCTCAGACTCAGAAGATGACATCATTCAAGTGGCCGTTAAAGCCGGCTCGTTCAAAACATTGGCGACGGCACTTAAAGCAGCCGGGCTGATCGAAACGCTCAAGGGTGATGGACCATTTACCGTTTTTGCACCAACCGACGAAGCCTTTGCGAAGCTACCGGCTGGCACCGTAGAAACCTTACTCAAACCAGAAAACAAGGATCAGCTGGTTGCTGTGCTGACCTATCACGTTGTTGCCGGCAAGATCATGTCCTCAGATCTGCTATCAACAACTTCTGCGATGACGGTTAACGGCCAGAAAGCAGCCATTGGACTCCGCATAGGTGATGCCAATGTCATTAAAGCTGATGTCGGCGCATCCAATGGCGTCATTCACGTCATCGACACCGTATTGCTCCCAGAGTAAACGAAGTTGTCTGTATACATTGATGTAAACTAAAGAGGGTGGGACGTTAATCTCACCCTCTTTTTGTTTATCGAATACACTCATGTTCCGCCAAAGGCTTCGCCGAAGAGGGGAAGGTTATCGCATGTTTTCATTGAAGAAATCCAGCGTGCGCTGCCAGGCTAGTTTAGCTGCTTCTTCATTGTAACGTGGCGTGGTATCGTTGTGAAAGCCGTGATCGGCACCAGGATACACGTGCGCTGCGAATATTTTCTTGTGCTCTTTTAAAGACGCTTCGTATGCAGGCCAGCCGGCATTCACACGCTGATCGTTTTCACCAAAATGAAGCAACAGGGGCGCGTTGATTTTAGGTACATCTTCAGCCGCTGGTTGACCGCCATAAAAGGGGACAGCTGCACTTAAATCGGATACCCGAACGGCCATCATGTTTGAAATCCATCCGCCAAAACAGAATCCGACAACACCAACTTTACCCGTACATTGTGGATGAGACTTCAAGTATTCAAATGCAGCAATAAAATCTTCCAACATTTCGCCACGATCCCGTTTACGCTGCATCACCCGGCCTTCATCATCTGTACCTGGATAACCGCCGAGTGGCCAAAGTGCATCTGGAGCCAATGCGATGAAATTTGCCAAACCGGCCCTTCTTGAAACGTCTTCGATGTACGGATTGAGGCCCCGGTTTTCGTGGACAACTACAACGCCGGGTAGTTTGGCTTCGTTGCCGGCTGGTGTAGAAAGAAGACCCCGTATTGTACCGCCTCCTTTTGGAGAATCGTACTCCACATACTCGGAATCTAACCGCTTGTCATCTGCGCGAACCTGTTGTGCTGCTGCATACTTGGGTGATAAAAACTCAAGAATGGCCCCGGCCGTCAGGCCACCAACGGCATACTTCGATACCTTGTCAAGAAAGGAGCGGCGGTTGATGTTGCCGTGTACATATTTATCGAAGAGATCGAATACTTCCGGGCCCAGGTCTTCTTTTTTGATTTCTTTCATAATGGAGTTGGCTGATTATTGATCAATTTCAGTTTACAAGATCCTTAATTGTTACAAGGCCGACACGGTTTGAACTGCTCTGATGAATGAGCAAGTTGCCATCGCGGGTGGTCCAGACATGGCGTATAATACCGACCCCCGAAGGAATCGCCCAGCTCTGAAATTCCTCAGTTTCCGGATCAAATCGTACAAGAGCGTCGGGACGCATACCCGACTCGTTGTACCATATTTTGTCATCAATTACGGCAAGGGCATAGGGATGAGATTTAGGTCCACTTGGAGATGCCCATTCTTTGATTTTGCCCGTTGCCGGGTCGAGGCGACCAATGCGACCCATCGTAGAGTTTACGTACCAGACGTATCCATCACTGGAGAGGCCAAGTCTGCGAATACGCGTCTCCGGATCCGAAATCGGGTAGTAGCGCACCTCCATCGATTTAGGATCGAGGGCCCCAATCTTGTTTGTACCATTATAGGCAACCCAGACCGTACCGTCGTCTGCTACTTTAATGCCATAGGGACGTGGTTCAGTTTTAATCTCAGTTAAGTCTCCTGTTTTGGGATCAAGCCGGCCGAGCATGCCGGCACGTTGTGCCGTAAAATACAGGTTGCCATTGGGGTGAAAAGCGGCAGTGTGAGGGTCTCTTGCTTCGGTTTTGAATTCAGTAATATCTCCGGTTTCAGGATCGAGTTTGCCAATGGTGCCATTGCTGTTTCCTGTGTACCAGATGTTTCCTTCTTCATCCGGGACAATGCTATGCGGCCTGGCTTCTGGCGGTAACGGGTATTCTTGCATTTGGCCTGTTTCAGGATCCAGGCGTCCCGCGAGGCTGGCCCACATGCCGGTCCACCAGATCGACCCATCTAAAGCTTCAATAGGATCTCTTGATCGTTGTCCAAGGGTAGGCACGACCCATTCCTTGATGTCAATTTCTACGTCACCAGGAATGAGCGTTGGACGGCGCTCTGGTTTTTCTGGAAAATGTTCGACCAGATATTCAGAAATAACCTGGGCCTGGTCATCGGGTAAATTAACCATGGAGGACATGACTTCCTGCCACCGCTCGGGCGTGTCGTAGCCGGCAGAGCGCATAATAGTTGAGGCCTGGTGGCAAGACGTGCAATTGGCCTCGACGAGCATTTTACCGGGGCCATCTGGTAATTCACGTGCCGGGGGGCGCTGCGCAGAAGCGGTAGTGCTTATCAGGCATGAGATCACAAACAATAGGGCGTATTTTTTCATCTGCATTTTGATCGGCTCTTGTAAGCAGGGCCTATGAGTATTTGTCCGTGTGGCAGAAAAGGAGAGAATCAAGCGAAGCATCGTTAAGGCATGAGGAAAAGTTAGCGAATACTTACGGATTGATGCCGTCAATCTATAAATATAACTGATTTTATACTTGTACCCTTCATAATATGACGAAGTGCATCACGTGTTGATGAAACGGACCGTAGATGTATGAATTGCACGACCGTGAAGTAAAGCAGGAATACCTGAGAACCAGTCTACGATCTATTTCCGAGGTGCATTGTGCGCCCTTTTTGCCCATATCTGCGTTCCTTTTTGCGTCCGATGCGCTGCATCAAACACAAAAAGCGCCTTGATTTGGACAAAAATTGCTGCAAATGCAATCTCGGCCATAGATCGCAGACAGGTTCTAAGACTAAAGTACCGCCAAGTCTTTGCTTTTCGGCTTTATCAAGCATGTTTTACATGGTATGCCAATGATGAATAGAACTGTGACACATACAGTAATTAATAAACAAACCAGCGAATTAGCTTTTAAAATATATGCGTTCGAAGATTTAGCGCCCTTTGATCATATGCAGAGGAAGAACTACTATTCTCTGATTCTTATGCTAAAAGGGAAATCGCACCTAAAGGCTGACTTGTCTGAATATTCGCTGGATAATGGTACTATGATCTGCCTTTCGCCTTATCAGCCATTCATGCTCTCTTCAGATGATGAATGTACAGGCTGGATGCTTAATTTCCATCCAGATTTTTTTTGTACCTATCGGCACCAAAACGAAATAGAAACCGAGGGCGTTCTGTTTCACAATTTCCACCAGGCACCATTTTTCAAACTGTCACAGGACAAGATATTTTTGAATCTCCTAGGTCAAATGTCTAGAGAATTGGCTGGTAATGCTATAGCGCAACATGAGGTGCTGGTGGCTTATTTGAAAATTTTTTTGATTGAGGCTGTGAGGCAAAAAAAGAATTTTGACAGTGAAAATGTGCCAGGTATTACTTCAGATAGAACTGAGGTTGTTCAAAATCTTCTTGACGCCATAGAAAATAATTTTTGCAAGGTTCATACGCCTCAAGGGTATGGAGAGATACTGAATGTTACTCCTAAAACCCTGGGTAGAATTTCCAGGAAATATCTTGATAAAACGCTCACTGAGCTAATTACTAATCGAGTGTTGATTGAGGCAAAGCGCGAGCTCTATTTAACCTCTAAATCTGTTAAGCAAGTAAGCGCGCTTCTCGGGTATCAGGATGAGTTCTACTTTAGCCGGTTTTTCAAGAAAAAAGTGGGTGTATCACCTGATGTTTATAGGAAAACTGTAGGTTTTGCCAAACTGGAGGATGTATAAACGAAAGAAATGCAGCTTTCCTTCTTGGCTATAACGTGATTCCACCTCAGTTAATCGTTCTAAATTCAATATGCTACTAGCTACAGCTTTACCAATTTCAGTTCTATTGCATTCTCAAGGTTCGTATCGATAATGCCCGGTTATTTTGTAAGCGAACAGTATATCATTAAGCTTGGGTCCCATGCCGATATTATGCGCAATTAATGGATTGCCCGTACTGGTAGATACCTGATCTGTAACTATTCCGATATGAGGTAAATTGCCAGGCAACATCCAGCTAACAATATCACCCGGCGCATAATCTCTACTTTTATCGCTGATAGGTAATGATTCGCCATGTCGTGAGAAAAACACCTGGAGATTGGGGACGCGGCGGTGATCTATATTACGATCCGTAGTATTTAACCCCCAGATGCGCTTTGAGGGATATGCGCTAAAATTTTGAGCCATATCCTCATGTACAAGGACTTGAAGATCAGTACCAATGGCTCTGTATGATCTGATGATGACATCTGTACAGACTCCTATGTTGGCTGGAACGTCACCATTTGGATATGAAATTGAAAGGTATGATCCGTCATATCGGACGTCATGCTTTGTTCGCTCGATAGCAGCTTCTACAAGATCAAGTTCAAACTGCTGACTTAGCGCGGTTTGAGAAATGAGAATCGAAGTTACCAATAGAAGGCATGTCTTCATTTTACTGGGAATTGATTTTTTAAAGTGCTTCTTACACAGCCGGCGTGTGATCCGTTCGGGCAAACAACAGTTTGACATCTCTCGAAAACAGGATCTTCAGTTGCCAGACTTGAAACACGATGAGGAAGATGTAAATCGTATAAATAGCGATGGGGCCTAGCGGGATCGACAGTTCGTTGATGTCAATGGAGAGCCTGGTTTTAGCAAGTCCTATGAGCGTAATGACGAAGAACACAGCCGCGATAAGCAAAATAAAGCCGGCACAAATGATGGCAAGGATTCTAGACCATCGTTGCGTTTTCCATAAGGCAACTCCAATGGCTATGCTGAAGAGGCCAAGATAAAAGCCGGCGTTTGAAAAGGGGACTGGAGTGTTTAAAAGAGCAATGATTGTGATAATCAAGCCGGATAGCAAGTAAGCAGCGACAATGACCAGTAGCTGTTTATAGGAGGTGTTTCTCATACTTATTATTGTCATGCACTAAAATTACAATGGTATAAGATAAAGTAGGTTCGGGGACAGGTCATCAAAAATACATCCAGCCGGATAAATTATACTATACAAAAAAAGCCTGACCACGAATGGTCAGGCTTTTCCGCATCCCAGTGAAGGGAATTCTATTTACTGCGTACGGTTTCTAGCCGAGGCGCTGTACGTTTGCAGCTGCGAGGCCTTTTGGAGTACGCTCCACTTCATATTCAACTTCTTCACCATCTTCGAGACCATCGTCCCAGCCGAGGCCTTCTACGCTGTTGCGGTGAACGAAAACATCTTTGCTTCCGTCAGTAGGTTCGATGAAGCCGAAACCTTTTTCGGCGTTGAACCACTTTACTTTACCTTCTGCCATTATATTGTACTTTGTGTTGCTTCACTGAGTGCGTAAATCAAGATCAACCAGAAGAGTCTTTGGAGAGCCAACGGGGTGGTGATAAGTCGAATCAGCGAGGTGTATTATTGTGTAATTGAAAGGGTGTAAACGCCAAAGATCAGGGCAGGTTCACTTTTTTCTTGATTTATTATCAAAATGCTTACCGAAGCGTCATCCATTTTGCCTGCAAATTGCTAATAAACCCCCTTTTTTGTATTTTAAAGGGCATATTGAACGGATATACAAAAAGAGTCAAAAAAAAGCGCCTCTGTTAGTTGATACCACTCTATTTCACCTTTCTAACGCACAGTTCAACTCAAGTCTTAAAGGTATTGCTATGTCTAAAATGCTGTTTATAGCAGGTGTTTTTGCGGCTCTTCTCATTGTTGGAAACGCAGACGTTAGCGCACAATCTGATCCTTTCCAGTTCGATATCACGTCGGTTGCTACCAGTGAGTCACATGGCATGCGACTTAGAGAAGCTAGCGCTATGCTGGAGAACGACCTCATCGCAAGAGGTGGTGAGCGCAATGAAAAGGAGGGATGGTTGTTTCTTGTCGGTCTCTCAGAGGAGGACGAGCGGCAGCAAGTAGCCCTATCGATTACCGTCTTGCATAAACTTCCTGAAGAAGTTGTAGCACTGGGGAAAAAGGAGCAGGTTTTTTATAAAACAATCGCCGATCAGGATCCTGCAACACACCCGGAAGAAGGGAAATGGGTGCGCGAATACATGAGCGAAGAGTTCTTGAGGCAATTCGCTATGGTACAGGGGAATTATGTTGAGATCACAGATAAGGCGCGCATGAACGACGCTATAGTTTTCATTGTTGACAAGTTCTCTGAACAATTGGCTCTCATGAGGTAGCTTTAATTGATTTCAATAAAAAAATACTCCTTGTCGTCTGGCTATTTGTGCAGGTTAGCGGCTGTGAAATAGTTGGTAGCATTGATGGTAAGGAAATAGGCGAATTTGTTTGTCAGGAATCAGAGATTTGTACGGATCAAGAAGTTTATGTCACGCAAAAAGCACAAAGTGGCAATGCACGGGTTTTTACAATAGAAGTCCGATTCGAAAACAAATCTACAACTCCTGTCTATTTGCGGCGATGCCGCCCCGATTCTCCGGCACCGATCTACAGTTTTCTATTACTTGACAATGATGACGAATGGGGAAGTGCTTATAATAGTGCATGGGCTTGTGTCGGGCATTCAAATCATATCCTCGTACCAGCAGGCGCGTTCAGGATTGACTCCATTCATGTCAGGGGCCCTAATGCATTTCAAAATAACCAAATCTTGGGTGTGCTATCTGGTAAACATCAAATCGTCTTTGAAACAGTACCATGTTGTGGTGCAGAAGGAAGAAATATTTCTTCAAACATATTTAACGTGGAATAACTGACGTGTGCACTGGTATTGTAGTTTAAAAAAAACTCTATTTAGATGCCGAGTAATGCCACTGATTATACAGAACGTGATGTGATAATAGCAGACAATATTTCCTCAGCTGCATTGATCGGGCTTCTTTTGCCCTGAGTTACTTCTTGCTCTAGGGATGTAAGTTTTGCCACAATCTCCGGATTTGACGTTAGCCGGCGCAACAAACCTTCTTCAATGTGCCGGCGCATCCAGGATAGAGCCTGCTCGCTGCGATTATCTTCAAATGCATTGGAGGCCCGCATGGTGCGTTCAAATTCAGACAGCACGGCGGCAATTTCGTCGAAACCTTGTCGGTCTATGGAGGATGCCTGAACAACCTCGGTTTCCCAGTCTTTTCTTGGGTCCGGGAGCACATGAACGGTCTGACGGATAAGCCTGCTTAACTGTTTTGCAGCTTGCTCGTTCTCTCCATCACTTTTGTTGATGACAATCAGGTCGGCCATCTCCATGATGCCTCGCTTGATGCCTTGCAAATCGTCGCCGGCGCCAGTGATGAGCAGGAGCAGCAGCATGTCTACCATCTGATGAACGCTGAACTCAGACTGCCCGACGCCAACTGTTTCGACAAACACCACGTCATAACCCGCAGCTTCACATAAAAGCATCGCTTCGCGTGTCTGGTTGGCGATGCCGCCTAGTGTGCCGCTGTTGGGGGAAGGGCGTATGAACGCCTTTTCATCTCTCGACAGCTGAGTCATACGCGTTTTGTCACCCAGAATACTGCCGCCTGTTTTCTGGCTACTGGGGTCTACGGCGAGTACAGCAATGCTTTTTCCAGATGTGATAAGATGCATACCGAGTGCATCAATGAACGTACTTTTCCCAACGCCCGGGGCGCCCGTAATGCCTACCCGAAATGCATGGCCTGTATGCGGCAAGCACCCTTTGATTACTTCCTGGGCCATCTGTCGATGATCTTCCCGGGTACTTTCAATCAGCGTGATGGCCTGGCTCAAAATGAGCCGGTCGCCTCTTAAAACACCTGCGATATAATCCTGGGCTGATACCGGTTTTTCTTGCATGATCACACGCCGGCCAGCAACTTGTTCAATAAATCAATAGCCGCCTCACTGACTACCGTACCGGGGCCAAACACAGCTGCAACACCTGCATCGTACAAATAATCGTAGTCGTTTGGTGGAATGACACCGCCGGCTACGACCAGCATGCTTGTATTGCCGAGCGCTTTGAGTGCGTCTATCACTTCGGGGACGAGGGTTTTATGTCCTCCGGCCAAACTCGATATCCCGAGAATGTGGACATCATTTTCGATGGCTTGTCGCGCTGCTTCCTGGGGCATCTGGAAAAGCGGACCGATGTCCACATCAAATCCTAAATCTGCAAAAGCCGTCGCAATAACTTTGGCTCCCCGGTCATGCCCATCTTGTCCGAGTTTGGCAATCATGATGCGCGGGCGCCGGCCGGCAGCCGCGGCAAACTGATCGGATAATTGGCGTGCTTCAGTAAGTGATTTATCTGAACTCATTTCTTTGGCATATACACCAGATATGGCCGGCGAAGTCGCCTGGTAGCGACCAAAAACTTTTTCAAGTGCGGTTGAAATTTCTCCCAGCGTAGCGCGCGCCCGGGCTGCTTCTGTGGCCAGCGTAAGTAAATTATCTGTTGAGGTACAAGCATTGGTCAGGGCTGCTAGCCGGTCATCAACAGCTTGTTGGTCACGCGCTGCTTTGAGTCTGCGGAGTTTTTCAATTTGTGTATCCCGTACAGCCGAATTATCTACTTCGAGCAAGTTCAGGCCAGCATCATCTGCCACCTGATACTTGTTTACACCCACGATGATATCTGACTGTGAATCAATTCTGGCCTGTTTGCGGGTTGCTGCTTCTTCAATGCGCATCTTGGGCAATCCTGCTTCGATGGCCTGGGCCATGCCGCCTTCAGCTTCAACTTCTTCGATCAGCTGCCAGGCCTTGTGTACAAGCTGATCGGTCAGGTACTCTACATAATCGGAGCCACCCCAGGGATCAATGGCGCGCGTTACATCACTTTCTTTTTGTAGATAGATCTGTGTGTTTCGGGCAATGGCAGCAGAGAAGTCGGACGGCAGTGCCAGCGCTTCATCCAGTGCGTTGGTGTGCAATGATTGGGTGTGTCCAGATACAGCCGCCAATGCTTCGATGCAGGTGCGCGCTACATTATTAAACGGATCCTGTGCTGCCAAGCTGTAGCCGGAGGTTTGTGAGTGTGTCCTCAAGGCCATCGATTTTGGATTCTTTGGGTTAAATTGCTTGACAATCTTCGCCCAAAGGAGCCGGCCTGCGCGCATTTTGGCTATCTCCATAAAAAAGTTCATGCCAATGCCCCAGAAGAATGAAAGTCTGGGTGCAAAGTCGTCGATGCTTAGTCCTGCTTTGATACCTGTGCGTAAATACTCAAGCCCATCAGCCAGGGTGTACGCCAGTTCGATGTCTGCTGTAGCGCCGGCTTCATGCATATGGTAGCCGCTGACGGAAATCGAATTAAATCGGGGCATGAATTTCGACGTATAGGCAAAAATATCGCCGATGATGCGCATGGATGGCGTAGGGGGATAAATGTAGGTGTTGCGCACCATGAACTCTTTCAGGATGTCATTCTGAATGGTACCATTGAGTTTGTCGATCGAGACCCCTTGCTCTTGCGCTGCGACGATATAGAAAGCCATAATCGGAAGGACAGCTCCGTTCATCGTCATAGAAACAGACATTTCGTCGAGTGGAATGCCTTCAAAAAGGCGCTTCATATCTTCGACGGAATCAATGGCTACGCCGGCTTTTCCTACGTCGCCTGTGACGCGTGGATGATCAGAATCATAACCCCGGTGTGTCGCCAGATCGAAAGCTACTGAGAGGCCTTTTTGACCTGCTGCCAGATTTCGTTTGTAAAAAGCGTTGGATTCTGCAGCGGTCGAAAACCCAGCATATTGGCGGATGGTCCACGGCCGGCCAACGTACATGGTTGCATAAGGGCCACGGAGGTAAGGCGGTGTGCCCGAAGAGAATCCGGCGTGTTCATAGGTGCTAGAGGGCAGGTCTTTAAACGTGCGCGGCACGGGAATCGATTCCGGAGTCTCCCATGTATCCTGCCCGGATGCTTCTTCAGATGCCTTTCTGAAAGATATGTTGGGGAATGCATGCGTCATATTAAAGCAGGAGTATCCCGATTTGTTAGAAATTGCGTCCAGGCCTCACTGGCCAGTTTTTGTGTAAGCGTTTCGATATAAAAAGAGCCGGCGCCGGGGTCTGCTACATGATCCAAGTGTGATTCGTGTTTGAGCATAAGCTGAATGTTTCTCGCAATACGAACGGCCGATGCATCTGTGTGGTCTCCCGAAAACGGATGCGTAATCACAAGCTCGCAACCACCCAGTACGGCGGCCATGGCCATCGTTGTACTCCTTAGAATATTCGAGTGTACGTCATCTACGTCGGTATCACACGGTACATCTGCAATAAAGGGAATAGAAACCGTTGAGGTAAAAGCAGGGGATAGTTCGCAGATCAATTTTGAAAGAAGCAGTCTGAACGCCCGGAGCCGTGCAATCTCCAGATAAAAAGAAGTGCTGGTTGTAAATACAAACTGGACAGAAGCAAGCAGGGTGGTCAGGTTTAGGTCAGCCTGTTTAAACTGCGTGTGGAATTGGTTGAAGATGTTGAGCGCATTGCTTAACTCTTCTATTGTGCCTTTGCTTTGTTGTCTCGTTGCTGCGCCGGCGATATGAATCGAAAGTGACCTGCCGATTTTGGCTGCCCATAGATCCTTGAGTAGCTGAGTAGACACATGCGTGTCGTTACTGGTCAGAATGGAAATGGAGCCTGGTTGAGTTGCTAAATGATTAACAAGCTTAAGACCAGCATCAAGCTCAAAGGCAGCACCGTTCAAGTGGAATAGACTAGGCGACAGGTTATTTAAATCAATCTCATTTCCTGAAGCAGCATCTGCTTCAATCCAGATGGCTTCTGTGCCGGCGTCAAGTGCCTGTCTGAAATCTTTTGCCGTATGATGTCCTTTAAACGCTTGGGCAATTTTCCAGCTTCCGGGATATGCCCAGGAAACGGTAGGCATTGTATCATTTCTTGCGGATGCACTTTCCTCCAGATCTTCGCGTGTTGCGTAGGCTGGCATTGAAACGCCGGCTACATGCCAATCGAGTTTGTCGAGCAGATTTGCCGATCTGGGATCCTTCGATACCATTTCGAACCACTCGGCTTTTGACATGGACGCGAAATCATCAAATAAACGATTCTTACTCATCTGCCGCACCTTGCGTCGTGGTTGAAAGCGGTCGGGGAAACGGATCTTCGAGCATATTCCAATTGTGTAGATTTCTGTAGTGCCTTACAAGGTCAAAAACAGCGATGCCGTACGCTACCGAGACATTGAGCGACTGCTTTGTGCCATACTGCGGGATTTCAAGCGCGCCATCTAATACATCTATCACTTCATCGCTCACGCCAGTCAACTCGTTTCCTACCACCAGTGCAAGCGGGAAGTCTTGAAGTGTTAGGTCATCATATAGGGTAGGGGAATCAGTAAGCTCCAGCGCCAAGACCTTATATCCCAGCTTTTTTAATTGCAGAACGGCTGTTTTTGTATCGGGAACATACTCCCATGAAATCGTATCTTGAGCACCCAGCGCCGTTTTGTGCAAGGCGCGGTTATCAGGTGTGCCGGATATGCCTGTCAGGATGATTTTTTCAATCCACGCCCCATCGGATGTTCTGAAAAATGAGCCGACGTTGTGTATAGACCGAACATTGTCTACTATGGCAACAATCGGATGGCGTTCCTTGTTAAGGCTATCCGCCGGCGTAGTTCGAGGTATTTCTTCGTGGCGTAATTTGCGCATCCGACGGTAATAAATTTAAAGTATTCGTTCTGGTATATGTACAGGTGTCTGCGCAGCCATGCAAGGGCGCTGCGCCTAAAAGTTGCACCCAAAACATTGAACCCAGAACCCTAAACCCGGAACACGTGATAGATCAAGCGCAGCGTATCTATCACGTCCGCAGCATTTCGACCCATTAAAACGACCCAATTCACGTAACTCGACGAACATTGTTCTCAGGATTGAGAAAATAATCATGAAAAAGAAGGCATTATTTATATCACAGACGATCGTTTTATTGGCCTTGGTGTTTTTTGTACATGGGTGCCAGACGATCAAGGAAATTGCAAATCTAAGGAATGTTGATTTTGCGTTGGGTGCAGTTTCGAATCTGAGGCTGGCCGGTGTTAACCTTGATGGTGTAACCAGTGTTAAAGATGTGCGGGCAACCGACATTGTGAAATTGACCGCAGCAGTACTCAGAAATGACCTGCCGATTTCTTTTAGTGTAGATTTGAAAGCAGAAAACCCGTCAGATAATACGGTTGCTGCAAGGCTCACACGTATGGACTGGACCCTGTTTCTTGATGACAAAGAAACGATTAGCGGAGCACTTGAAGAAGAGCACGTTCTTAATCCTGGTCAGCCGATACGAATCCCTGTAGATATCAGTTTTGAACTTACCGACTTTTTTGATAACCCCGTAAGAGATTTGATTGATTTGGCCTCTTCCGTAAGAGGAGAAGATGGATCAGCCGCAAGATCTGTGAAATTGGTAGCCACGCCAATTATCAGCACACTGATTGGCCCCATTCGTTATCCAGAACCGATTACCGTTGTGAGCGAAACGATTGGTGGCTAGTACTTTGTCAGCAAAGTTAATAGAGTATTGAGGTTCATAGGTACGAGGAGTACAAAGCGTACGATAAGTACGAAAGAAGAAAAGAAGACTTTTTCGTACCCATCGTACGCTCATACGCTTCGTACCCTGAAAATCT
>JBGCEN010000029.1:0-11819 GCA_045106435.1 Rhodothermales bacterium | reverse complement strand
ATTGTTAAATGTTGATTTCTTAACATTTAGGAAATATGCTGCTGCTGTATTAGAGCTTCTGTATCGCCGGCTTTTTTAAGCACCCTGTTACCGATGCAAGTAAGATTGAAAATGTGAAATGTAGAATTTGCAATTGTTTTTTGGCACGCGTTTGATTTTGAACGGTCAGGAAATTTCTTGAACCACTTCGGAATTCGAGCCCCTATCTATTTGGGCAAAGCCGATCTTAGTGTTTTCGTTCAGCCGGCACGATAATGAGCAGCCAGAGAATACCGCAAAGCACTTGCAGCATCGCAAAAAATACAAAGGCATGCTGTAGTGAAAATAACTCCATCTCTAAAACAAGACTTGCACAAAAGATAGAGACGCTTTCCATAAACAGAACGAACAGCCACTCAGAACCAAATACGCGCCCTCTCAATCGGTCTGCTGCACGCTGTTGTAATAATACCGTTGCCAATACCCAGTTGGCCCCGCTCGCCGAGTGCGCAATAACAACAGCGACAATAATCCAGAGTATTGAACTCGTCCAGCCAAGTGTGGCGTAGAACACGCCAGAAACAATTATGCTTGCCCCTAACACGGCCGGCCACTTTAGCTGATCTTTGAATAAGGCTCTCGATACAATGGGACCGATGCCTGTGCCCAGCCCTCTTGCAAAAAAGAGAATGCCAATACCTGCTGCCTGTGCTGAGGGCATAACCTGCTGGCCTAGCAGTGTGAGCATGAATACCGTTGCGCCGCCCCCGACTGCCCAGGTTGCTTTTGCGAGGGCAATGCGGCCCACCTTGGGCTCGCTTCTCATGTATGCCCATCCTTCCATTATTTCTTTATAGGCAGATCCTATCAAATTGCCATTCGCAACGGTGTCGGTCGTTTGTGGAATTTGCGTTCTGAAAATGAAATAGGCAGAGACGAGGTACGTGAGGCTATCCAGCAGGAAAACAGTATTGACGCCAAGGTACTGCGTTGCGATGCCGCCCAGGCCGGCACCCATTGCAAGCATCACAGACCATGTGGCAGCAGAGAGTGCATTGGCAGTTAATAGCTCTCTCTTGGAGGTGATATTGGGTATGGACGCGCTTTTCGATGGAAGAAAGACAGCGCCCAGTACAACCTGAAGGGTGATGAGGACATAGACGAGCCCTACTTGCTCCTTGCTGTCTATGAAAATGAATCCCAGTACGACAACTGCACGGAGGAGATCAGAAATGATCATGATCTTCCGGCGGTTGTATCTGTCAACGATGACGCCGGCCAGTGGAGAGACGAGCGCCCAGGGGAGAAGCTTAAAGAGGAATACCGCTCCCATAGCCAGTGGCGACCCTGTTAGAGAAGCCACGAGGCTATAGAGCGCAATGGTATTAAACCAGTCGCCTAGCTGCGATACAATTGTGCCTATCCAAAGTCGCCTGAAATTGACATTGGTTGAGATGAGTTCTAAATAACCCGATTGATCTTCTTCGTTTTCAGCAGCTGAAGCGTTATCCAATTGATTAGGATGCTTTCTCGGTAACGGTATTATCGCCGTCTTCTGCTTCCGTTGCTTTAACCTCAGGTTTTAAAAGCGGGAATAGAATCACGTCGCGAATGGACTCCTGACCAGTCATAATCATTGCTAGCCGGTCAATACCCACACCCAGGCCGGCTGTTGGCGGCATGCCGTATTCGAGTGCTCTCAGGTAATCCTCGTCGATTGTCATCGCTTCGTCATCCCCTTTAGCTCGGAGATCTCCCTGGCCTTCAAAGCGCTCTCTTTGGTCGATCGGGTCGTTCAGTTCGCTAAATGCATTACAAATTTCTTTGCCATTACAAATTGCTTCAAACCGCTCAACCAATCCTTCTTTGGTTCTGTGCTTTTTGGCTAATGGACTAAGCTCAATGGGATAGTCGGTAATAAACGTCGGCTGAATAAGCGTATGTTCGACAAACTCACCGAAAATTTCGTCGATGATTTTGCCGCTGCCCATCGAGGCGTCTATTTCCAGCTTGAGTGCTTTGCCAGCTTCGGCAAGCTCATCCCGACTTTTCCCGTACAGATTGTAGCCAGTTTTTTCTTCAATCGCCTCGAACATGGGGATTCGCTTCCAGGGACGCTTGAATGAAATAACATGATCTCCTACCTGGGCTTCAGGTTTTCCATGAATGGCAGTAGCAACGTACTCTACCATTTCTTCTACGAGATCCATCATCCAGTCATAGTCCTTGTACGCAACGTACAATTCCATCATGGTGAATTCAGGATTGTGGAAACGGCTTAGGCCTTCATTTCTGAAATCTTTAGAAATCTCATATACGCCATCAAATCCACCAACGATGAGTCTTTTTAGGTACAGCTCATCGGCAATGCGCAGATACAACTCCATGCTCAACGCATTGTGGTGCGTTGTAAATGGTCGTGCAGATGCGCCGCCGTATATCGGTTGTAACACGGGTGTTTCTACTTCCAGATATCCTTTATCGTCAAGGAATCGTCGTAAAGCGGTAACCATTTTAGTGCGTTTGACAAAAACGTCTCGCACTTCAGGATTTACAAACAGGTCAACGTAGCGTTGTCTGTAGCGAAATTCTTTGTCTGTTACTTCGTTGTAGACAACTCCTTCTTTCTCCTTTACAACAGGAATTGGGCGCAACGCTTTGGCAAGGATTTCAAGGGCTGATGTGCGAACAGAGATGTGGCCCGTCTTTGTTCTAAATACGCGTCCTTTGATGCCGAGGAGGTCACCAATGTCGAGTAGTTTTTTGAAAATGTTGTTGTAGAACCCTTCAGGCAGTTCGTCTCTGGTTACGTAGACTTGTATGGTACCAGATGCGTCTTGAATCTCGATAAATGAAGCTTTGCCCATGACGCGTTTCTTCATCATGCGGCCGGCAATTGATACTTCAAACGGCTCTTTTACCGTGCCATCTTCTCCAGCCTGGTGTAAGGCGTCGTCAAATTTCTCCAGGATATCCCGGGCTTGGATATTCACTTCCCAGGCCGGGGGATAAGGATTGATTCCTGCTTCCTGTAAAGCCGTAAGCTCTTCTCTACGGCGTACTTCTTGTTCGGTTAACTCGGGCATAAATATTAATCGCCAGGTTTCAAGCCCTCTGCTATCAGTCGCTCAAAAGAACATAAATGCGTGACTACATTAGTCGATCAGCAAGGAAGGCGTGTTGCAAGTTTGACAAAATAAGATGACAAAAGGTCAAGATATTTGTGCTGTTGGTACCCGTTTATTGGGCACGAATTGCACGAATTGTCATCGGAATATTGTCTTTGGGACGGTCTCTGCCATCGACAGGTACCGTACTAATCCGATCAAGAACGTCAAACCCGTCTACGAGTTCGCCAAAAACTGTGTATTGCATGTCAAGTGTAGGATAGCCTCCCCTGCTTTTGTAGGCTTCGCGTGCTTCGGGGCTAAATCTGAAATTGTTGTCCCGTATCTGAATCCCGATATACCGTTCGACATCGGATAGTTCTTGTTCTTCGTAGGCACGGCCCTGGACGATATAGAATTGACTTCCGCTTGATCGGCGTTGCGGGTTGACCTGGTCTGGTTGACGAGCAGCTGCTATTGCGCCTTTTTTGTGGAAAAATCTATCGTTGAGTTCTGCATTGGTGGTGTATCCCGGGCCTCCGATGCCATCGTTGTTCGGGTCATTGTCCTTGGAGTTGGGGTCTCCACCCTGGATCATGAAATTGCCAATGACGCGATGGAACGTTGTGCCATCATAAAACCCGCTTTCCGCCAGTTTTTTGAAGTTGTCCCGATGCGCCGGCGTCTCATCGTACAAGCGAATGGTCATGTTACCGAAAGGGGTAACAATCTCGTACATATTGGATGTAGGCGATGCGTTTAAAACCTGGGCCTGTACCGTCGTTTGAGATTCTGTAATAGATAATGGGGCGATGCCTTGGTTATTTTGCCCCCTTCCAATACTGAATAAGGTGTCGTTACTGCTTCTGGAGTTACCTAAAATACTGGTGCCGGTATCACGAACGCGTACTTCGCAGCCCAGCAAAAGAAAACACATGAAAAGGGTGAGGTAGAGCTTGTACATTGGATTGAACTTTGGAGCTAATCTTCACGTCGATGAATTTGAAATAATTGCATCGAAATAAGAGATGATGGCGACGCGCAACAACTTTTCCTGTTCTGGCAGAGGGAGTTTAGGAAGGGGTACCTCTGTGCGTTCCCATACATTCTGTAAATTCGAGTCTTTACCGACACGTCTATACAGCCCAAGAGTTTCAAATGCGCAATGTGTACCCTCCATTATGAGGGATTGCTTTCGTTTTTTAGATAGTTTGGGTTCAAATCCACGGCCCCTGGCCTGTATGCCGATAAGGAACAGGGTAGACTCGATGCCGGCTTGTTTGCCAAAGTGAGCTTCCAGCCAAATAAGCAGTTCGCTCCATTGTTTATCCAACAATGTATCATCTATCGAAAGATATTTTTCAACTTCAGAGGCCAATGGCATTGGGTGATGTCAGGAGGAAGTAGAAATAGATGATGTTCTGGTAGGTTAAAGCTGAAGCTCGTTGTGGAACTGGAGCCTGTGCTCTTCAAGAAATTGCACGACAATGCCGGATAATTGTCTCGAAGGACTGTCTTCTCGCTGCCCTGAAATAATGGACTTAATCCAATCACAGCCCGCGTTTAAAGTTTCGATTGCACTGGCAAGGCAAAACCACCAAGAGGTATCTCCGCTATCATGTCCTAAATCTCTTGGTTGGAGATCCAGTATGCTGGAGCCTTGATTGTTTAATGCTTCTTTTAAAGAATGAATTAATGAATCGATTGAGGCGAGAAATTGAGATAGTTGTTGCCTGTGAGCAAGCGAGATTGCTGCCTTGGACAAAGCGATTTCTTCTTCCCGAACTCGCTCGAGAATTTGGATAGCGGATACTAAAACTGATTGAAAAGCGATGGTCGAAATATTTTCGTTTTCAAACAGTGTTGAAAGTTGTTTTGTGGTAGGTAAATCTATGGCTAGTATCAATGGACTAAGTACAACGCGACCATTATTGGCTAAGTACATATCGTAATCAAAGATAGTTATCAAACTGGTGGTCCGTGGTGGGTAGGTGTCGTGTTACAGTGGGTGGGTAAAACCAGGTGGTTATTGGTTTTTGTCTGAACGAACACGTTCCTTTGCGAGGTGTGCGTGTATGCGTTCAATTTGCTCATGGTTAAGCCGGCCGCCTTTGTGGGCTACGGCCAGCGTTTCTGCCAAAAGAGCTTTGTATAGTGGTTCGTAGTGTGGTAGGTGGTTTTCTATAGCGTCCAGGTGAACTTTAAGGGTCTTTTGATCCCCTCTGGCGGCCGGGCCTGTTAAAACAAGCTCTGGCAGGGTAGAAGTTACATTTGTACACGTTTGGGTTACAAGAGGTCGCAACATAGCAATTGCTTCATTTCTCTCCATGCCAATCGATTCCAGCACGTCACATGCCATTGCCATGAGGGTTACAAAGAAGTTTGATGCGATGGAAGCTGCAAGGTGGTATCGCGGCTTTTTGTCAGCAGTCAGGATAACTTCTTTCGCTTGAAAGGCGTGTGCTATTTTAACACCTTCAGCGACTGCTTCTGGATCCCCTTCTATGCCGATGTATATACCGGCAAAAGGATATTCTGACGTGTTTGAGAAGGTTTGAACCGGATGAAAACTCATTAGGTAAGCCCCTTTTCGGGCGAGCGGTTGGAGGGCAGATGCTGCGAGGGCGCCCGACGTGTGTGCTACTATTTTATCTTCCCAGTCAAGGGATTCAGTGAGTAGCTTTGCGGTCGGAGAAATGGCATCATCTGGTATGCATAAAAATATCAGTTTGGCATCGGTGGGTAGGCGATCTGACAGGGAAAATGCAAAAGGTGATCCAACCTTGCCGGCCAATAACTGGGCCCGCTGTTTATCACGGCTTACGATGGCTTTGACGGGATAGCCGATATGGTAAAATGCGTGGGCAAGGGCTGTTCCTACAGCGCCTGTACCGACAATAACGACGCCGGGTTTATCATAATGCGCTGATTTGTCAGCACGATATGATAAACCCGGTACATACTCTTTTTCTTCCAAGTCTTAAACGACCAGTACGTGGTAGGTAGCAAAGTCCAAGTGTACAGAACTACCATGCACGCACATCGTTTCTTGAGTGCGCGCTTTTGCCTGGAAGAATGTTAATAAATAACCCTTAAACTTGCTTATTTGGAGATATACGCCCCAAAATATCCCGGCGTATCATGCTCGGGCGGTTGCAAGCTGATTGTCTGGAAGCGCTTCCCGCGCCGATGAAAAGAAGCAAGCATTGCAACAAGCAAAGGTCCTTTCCCTTGCAAAGAAAGCTCACCTCTGTTGAGCATCGGGAAGAGAGACCTGGTGTTGTTGGCTTCAAAGAGGGTTTGAAACGTCTGCAGGTCTGTTTCTGTAGATCGTAATATATCAACAGAAGCAACTACAAGTGTTTTTCTGTTGAGCATCATTTCCCCAATGGCAGCACCCAATTCTTTGCAGAATTCAGGTGTTTCTTCCCCCATAACGATAGGGACGATGTCGAAATTACCCAGTACGGTTTGTAAGAAGGGTAATTGGACGTCAATCCCTTTGTTGTGAAAATGACCTGTATTATCGATATAAATATCGTCATCCTCATCGCATAACTCGTGGCACACCTTTTCATTGAGGGGAATTTCTCCCAGTGGTGTGCGATACGATTTAAGATTACAAATGGTCATTCTTTTGAATGGACCTGTATGGCTTGATGAAACCATGACTACGGTGTCGTAGCGTTTGCCGGCTATCGCTTTAAACACGTTAGCGGCTACAGGCCCCCCACTTAGCAGATTACTGTCTGGAACGATAATGCTTAACACATCATCTTCTACCGGATACTGTGTAGACTCACGTAGAAGAGTTTCCAGCTGGCTTTTGAGGGGGGTCGGTTGCGTTGCGTATATCGCAGAACGAAGTATTACCATACCCTGCTTTCCTATAAGTGACAGATGTTATGGGTAGTAACGACTACCCGTTATAAATTAGTATCGGTTCCTGAAAGGTCTTTCAGTAGCGAAAGAAGATTTTTTTGTTGCTGAAGTTCTCGAATAAATGCCTTTATGTTGCCAGAGTATTCGGGCCTCCATTCAAGCGTTGCTATCACTTTAAAGGGTGAGGCAAGCTCTTCAAGAACATCAGGATTCAAAGCCTCAGCAAATCCTTCTCCATATTGCCCGAATCCATTAAGAATAAAACCACTAGGCCGTATTCCCATGACCAGCATCATTCTTAATGTCAGGATGCAATGGTTAAGTGTGCCTCTAGCGGTTTTGCCAACAATAAGCGATGGCAGGTTGAAATCCTTTAATAGATCTACAACTGCATAATTTTTTGTGATCGGTACCATGAGTCCGCCGCCTTCAATGACCACAAACTTCCCTTTGGATCTGAGTTCTTTGTAGGCATTCCATACACGGTCCAGTTTGATTTCAACGCGTTCCACCTGACTGGCTACGTAAGGAGATGCCAAAGTTTCAAACGAGATCGGGCTAAGAAGGCGTTTGGGTTCATCTACGCCGAGTTGCGATAACATTCTTGAGGCGCTATCCACTGATCCACCCGTAGAAATGGGCGTCATCAACGTGGCGTCTACACCCATTCCCTGGAGCAAACCAACGATACCAACACCAATAGTGGTTTTTCCTACATCACGATCCGTACCAACGAGAAAAAGTCCGTCTGCCATAGGATAGACCAGCCTGGTGACTACAGGGTTAATTCCTTGACGATCAATGTTCGATCTTGATCAAGATGTTAAGCAAAAAAAGAAAAAGCATCTATAGCAGAATGCTGAATCATGAGTGAATAAATATCCCAGTTCCTGGATTGCTTCGAAGATGTATATCCATCTGGTTATGGCTGAGGTAGAATACTCAGCACTTTAGCACAAATAGTGGAATAGGACAGGTATCAATAGCGAAGACTGTGGAGGCGCAAATAGTACGGTAGACTTTTGCGAAAGTCAAGCACGTCTAACACAAGAAGAGTGGATTTGAAGAAAGCGCCGGCGCTCGACAAACGGAAGTGTTTCAGGGAGTTGGATACATTGCTACCTGAAAATCAGCCTGTCGAAGACTTGCGTCTATAACCTGGGGAGTGGCGTAGACGTTTGCTGGTAAGAAGGAAGGGGATAGATATGTACTGGTATAAGAAATTTGGTGTGTAAATTTTGAATAGAATTTATTCGTTTCCAGTATTCTTACAGGCGTTGCACGTCGATTTGGTGATGCTTCCCTTGCGCTTTCAGGTGAAAACTCTTTGACGATAGACTTTTGAGCAGTAGTGGGAAGTGCATCTGGTGCAACGGCTTCTCCGGAAGCGGCAAATATCAGTAGAATAGCGACTACAGAAGTAAGGGTTGCAAGTACGATGAGATGCGTCCCTGAACCGCCCAGAAGTGGTTGCGATTCTTGAATGATTTCCGTTGCTAACCTGCGTCGCAGGCGCGGTTGTAGTCCACTGGGTGCCTGGTAGCTGCAGCCAAATTGGCAAAGAAGATGACGCGTCTCACGGAGGCGCTCGACATGTGCTGCGAGTTCCTCATTGTGTTGCATGTATTCTTCTAGTGCGCTGCAAACAGCGGGGTCGATAGTGCCATCGACATATTCGCATAACCACTCATCGAGGTCATCGAATTCATGCTCCCCAGCATTTTTGTATCCGTCAGCCATATGTATACGAAGTTGATTCCAGAGAAAAGAATCAATCCCGAAGAAAGGAAGGCGTAATCACTAAAGGTCCCTCCCGTGTGGGAGGGTACCTGACGTCTGCAATCTGGTCTGATTAGTTGCCCATTGGATGGGGCGAATACACATCCTTAAGAAGCGCTTGAAGTTTAGTTCGACCACGATTGATACGACTTTTAACCGTGCCCATAGGCAATCCGGTTATTTCAGCGATTTCCTCATAAGCCAGTTGCTGTACATCTCGTAAAACAACGACTTCCCGGAATTCTTCAGGTATCTGTTTGAGCGCTTCCTGTATGTAGTAATCTTGGATGGTACTCTCGGTATGCTTGTCTGGAGAGAATGTTTCATCTGGAATTTCTACTTCAAACTCCTCTTCATCTCTGTTGACAGACTGTAGAGAGTACAGGCGCCGGCGCTTGCGCTTACGATATTCGGAGCGCGCCAGGTTGCCGGCGATGGTATAGAGCCAGGTTGAAAACTTGGCAATCCGTCTATATGAATGACGATTACGATAGACACGGAGAAACGTCTCTTGCAACAGATCTTCGCATTCTTTCATATCGCCCAAAAAGCGATAAATATAATTAGTGAGCGGATCCTTGTATCTACTTACGAGCAGGTCAAAGGCCTCTACTGTTCCTGCCTGGAAAAAGGACATCAGGTCCTCATCGCTCATATCTACGAGCATCTCAAAATGGCTATGAGGGGCCGTTTTGCGAGGGCTGCGTTTGCGATTTTTCTTTGATAATGTTTTTGGCATATCAGGCTTGCTTGAATCTGTGCGGGTCATACACAACTTGTTACGAATATGTGTACAATCTGAACATACTATCGTTACATCAAAGTGAAACGGCGGTATTTTTTGGACTGTTTGATAAGGCGTTTGGCATCAATCGCCTTAAAAGTAAAGTTAGTATCAGTTGCGTGTCTCTGTTCGCTCCTCCTTTTAGTTCGTAATCTGCCGCCAGCAATGTGGCAAAAGCGCCGGCGATTGTACTTCTATTGTAAATACGCAGGCTTTGTAAATACTCTTTGATGAAATACGGCGAAACCCCAACGCGGGATGACAACGATTTTTCAGGTACGTTTTTGTACTGGAAATATGTCAGTTTCCATAACTTGGTGAAGTAGGACGTCAGTACCGAAACAATCATTAAGGCTTCGCTTCTTTTATTTGATGCTTGGCGCAACAACTGTTCCGCGATGTTTTGTGCGTCATTATGTCGTGCTTCGCCAATCGCCTTCTGCAACTCAAATACATTAAAGTCGCGCGTTTGGCCGCTTGCTTGCACTACATCGTCTCCAGTAATATTTCTTTTTGTGCCACAATATGTGACTAGTTTGTCTATTTCTGATTCAATCGACTGAAGGTCTGTGCCCAGATAATCAGACAATCGTTGTATAGCGGCAGGATCAGCATCTATCTTTCTGACTTTCAGTCGTTTGCTTATCCAGCCTGGTATTTGGTTATCATATAACGGTTTAAATTCAGCCCACTCACTTTTCGCTTTTAATTCGCGATAAGGATGCATGGATAAATTTGGTTTTTTACCACAAAGAAGCAGTACCACCGCTGAGGGATTCGGCTGCTTGACATATGAGGTAAACCGTTTATTGTCCTTTAGTTGATCAAAGTCGCGAACTATTACAACACGTCGCATGGCCATGGCAGGAAAACTCGCACACAAGCCAATGACCTGGTTTGCATCAGATTCAGCTCCGTAGATGAGATCCAGGTTAAAATCTCTTTCATGTGGCGCAAGCGCATGCTCGATCAGTTGCGCTTGCAACTGATCCATGAGGAAGCGTTCCTGGCCATACAGGAAATACACCGGCTTAAAATTCCCGTGTTTGAAGGCCGTTTCCAGCTGCTCATATGTTAGACCTTTAGTCGCCATACATTATTCCTGGTCCCATATAGATCACTACTACACCACTTATACACATGAAGAAGACTTAACAACTAAGATACAGTTGCTATGATTGTGTAACGAGTGTGAAGACGTAATTATTATATAATTTAATAAAAATCCGGCGGAAGGCGATTATTATCTTATTAAATACGAATATTTATCCTTATTGCCTAGTAAAATAATGATTTATGACGTGGCTATGTCGGATGTTCGTATAACTTCGATGAGCTTTCCAATTAAAGGATTTGTCGTTTGATTTGCTAAATACGCTATGTGGAGTGGGCAGTCAAAGGACTCCGTTGCTACGATTTTTACAGGTTTAGACTCATTCCCTTCTGCTTCCTGCTTTAATAATAGCGATAGTCCGGCGCCGGCTGCGACAAGATCTCGACGTGTTGTTTCATCTGCTGATCGTGCAGCTTTCACGTAAGAAAGTCCTTTGCTCCTGAATATGTCTTCCACTTTTAGCTGAAAAGGACAATCCTCGTAGTCTGTATCAATCCAGGGAAGTGTCGCCAGTTTTTTCCAATCTGCTTTTTCAACCGCTTCCTCCCATTCTGGTGGAGCAGCAACGACAAGTTCTGTGGTGCAGAGAAAGTGAGCAGTGATTTGCGAGTCAATCACAGGCCCGAAAAGGTAGCCGGCGTCCAATTCTTTACTTTTAAGTGCGCTCAGGATCTGACCTGAGCTTGAATTGATAACATTAAGTTCTATCCCCGGGTGATTCTCTTGCATACGTATCACCAGTTCAGGTATCCGCAAAAAATGCGCAGGGGCATTGATACCAATTCGTAACACACCCATCAAGTGCGATTGTATTTCCGTTGCATAATTGACCACGTCTTGAGCTGCACGCAACGTAGCCTCTGCCTTCTTTCTGATTATATCCCCTTTAGGCGTCAATTTCATACCCGAAGGCAAGCGCTCGAATAAGCAAATACCAAGCTCCTCTTCTAGTGCTTTGATGTGGGCACTGACAGACGGTGGCGTTGTGTACAGGCGTTTAGCTGCCTGGGTTATGCTGCTTTCTTCTGCAACCACAACAAAAGAGCGTAATTGATAGAATTCCATAATGTTTTTGTGTGCAAAAGCTGTTGCAAGCGAGCCACGTATCCTTTGCGATTCCGGGCCGGCTACTATACTGACAAATTAACAGGTGCAGGTCGAAAGCGATATGACG
>JBGCEN010000028.1:0-28102 GCA_045106435.1 Rhodothermales bacterium | reverse complement strand
TAAGCACAAATTGCAGATGTTTCGGCTCCGGAAACGTATCTTGGGCCGTTCATATTTCTGGTTCTTCTGTAATTATACCTCTTCTATGAAGCGCTTACTGGTCATTGCGTATTATTTCCCACCGATGGGCCTCAGTGGCGTGCAGCGTATTACCAAGTTTGTAAAGTATCTGCCCGAAAACAACTGGTCTCCCACGGTGCTCACCGTCGAGCCGGGGGGCTATTTTGCTTTTGACTCTTCATTGATGGAAGACCTCACCAATGAATCTATATCCATCGAGCGAACCTCAGCCTTTGACCCAACACGCATCTTCAATAAGAAAACAACTGTTTCGCTGCCCAAAGAATCCTCAAGGAAATGGCTGTCAAAACTAAGTCAGTTTGTCTTTATACCCGACAATAAGATTGGCTGGTATAAGCAGGCCATTGACAGAGCCGTCAGCCTGCATAAGGAAAATCCATTTGACTGTATCCTCGCCACGGCACCGCCCTACACGTCTTGTCTCATCGCTCGACAGATTTCAAAACGCTGTGGGATTCCCTACATGCTTGATTTTCGAGATGATTGGCTAGGAAACCCGCGCCATCAGTATCCAACCATACTTCACAAGCAGTTGCATAAAAGACTGGAATCCAAGGCTTTTAAGGATGCTGCCTCAATCATTACTATAAATGATGTTATCGCTGATGCCATGAAGCGCCGGCATCCTGCACGCGCAGATGCCATTAGTATTGTGAATCAAGGCTTTGATCCGGCAGATTTCACAAATTTAAAACAGCCACCGGCCAAAGGAGCGCTCAACCTGCTGTACAACGGCGTATTTTATGATGCGCAAAAACCCGACTATTTCTTAAAAGCACTCGCTGCATTCATTGCTCAGCACCCTGAAGAACACAATTCAGTACAGGCCACATTTACAGGATTACTCCCAGACAATAGTCAGGCCTTGATTGAAGAGCTCGGCCTTGGAAATGTTGTATCGTACAAAGGATACGTGTCTCACCAACAGGCCGTAGAAGAGCTTTGTAAAACAGATGTACCCTGGATGACGGTGGGCAGTGGGCCTGGTCAAGCGTCCATCTCAACGAGTAAATTATTCGAGTACATAGGTACAAGAAAGCCAATCCTCGGACTGGTACCCGAAGGTGCAGCCAGGGCCACCCTGGAAAACTATGGTGCTTCGTTTCTAGCTTATCCGGAAGACGTTGATGGAATCCAGCGCCGGCTGAATGAAATATTCTCTCTATGGAAAAAGGATCAGTTGCCTTTTCCTTCAGATGAAACGGTGGCAGCCTATGACCGGAAAGTCCTTGCAGCCACACTTGCTTCTATGTTAAACGAGTGCATCACTCAATGTGAAGATTAAATCTCAACAGTTTCTCAATGCCCATGCCTTCTATACGGACGTACATTTCAAATAACGTTTATCTCAAAATCATAGCAATAACATCAATGTTATTCATTTTGAACGAGGGCTATTTGAACCAGGGCTATGCACAGGAAATCCAGCATACTTTTTCCAGCACAATACATCTGCCTTTTATCAAACTGGCCCCTGGCACTTTTAAGATGGGGGATACTGGAAAATCCACAGGAGAGCCTGCAGAATATCCTGTCACAGAAGTTCATGTCAATTCTTTTGCGCTTAGCGTGTTTGAGGTAACGCAAGTACAGTTTGAAACGATTATGGAATACAATCCTAGTTACAACAAAGGGGCGCATAAACCAGTCGAGCAAGTATCCTGGTATGACGCAGTACGGTTTTGTAACCGGCTCTCATTACTTGATGGACTGGTCCCGGCCTATCGGATAGATTCTGTGGAAGGGTATATTCTGATTCCCGGTTCGAAGGGATATCGTTTACCAACAGAAGCAGAGTGGGAATATGCGGCGCGCGCCGGCACCACAACAGATACGTATGCAGGAGACCTGAAAACACCGGAAGGCCACGATTCAATGCTAGACACAATCGCATGGTATTTAATCGATCCGTCCACCCGCTACACAAAAGATGTTGGTCAAAAAGAAGCAAATCAGTATGGCTTCAAAGATATACTGGGCAATGTATGGGAATGGACAGATAGCTGGTATAATAGTTACGACACGCCATCACAAGAACAACAATTAAAAGTACTTCGAGGCGGTGCAATGGACGCATATGCTTATGCAAATCGTTCGAGCTATAGATACCGATTACATCCCAGTTATACGAGTTATAATATTGGTTTTCGTATAGCCCGGACAATTGAAGAAACAGGCTGAAAAGATTAGCGGATTGCTGGCGGTTAGACTGATAAGTATAGCCGTGGATTAATTGATGGGAAGAGGGTTAAGAGAAGAGAGAAAGAAGGGCAAGAGGATTTGTGTTTTTCTCTCTTCTCTTAACCCTCTTCATACACGTGCTGTTTAAAAAACTAACTCGACATTACACCAGCCGGTTATGCAATTGCACGGTTTAGCTGTTGTGCAACCGCTCCAAGGGTTTTCATCAGCTTGTCTAGCTTAACCGGTTTACTTATAAAGCCCTGCATGCCGGCTGCCTCGCATCGCTTCTTGTCTTCCTCCAGAACGGCCGCAGTCATAGCAACAACAACCGGTTGTTCTGAAGCCGGCCATTTAATCATGATCTCTTTTGTTGCCTCTATGCCGTCCATCTCGGGCATATGCAAGTCCATTAGCACAATATCATACTGTTTTGCCTCAAGCGCACTCAAGACTTCCTGCCCGTTGTTTGCAAGATCTATGGTGTATCCCAGTCGGTCTAAAATTCTGTTGATTACTTTTTGATTGACCAGATTGTCTTCCGCAACCAGAATGCTAAGTGGATGTTTTTCAGCAAAAGATACATTCAGAACGGATGATTGCTGGACCTGCAATTCTTTGTTTTGTGTATGGAGCGCTGACGCAAGTATCGCTTGTAAGGACGACAATTTGACGGGCTTGCTAAGCCTTCCGGTCCAAAGGATATTTTCCACCTCCTTTGTTAGTTGCCCCAGAGAGGTGAGCAAGATACGCGGGACCTTCTTTACGTCCTTATGCTTTGCCAATTCAAGAGCGAGCTCCTGGCCATCCATTTCAGGCATGTGCAAATCAATGAAAATAATGTCATATGCCTGTTGATCATAAACAGCCATCAACGCATCAGGACCAGAAGACGCGAGTGTAACCTGCATGCCCCATGCAGACAACTGCTTGTCAAACATCCTGCGGTTTGTCAATAGATCATCTACAACCAGTGCGCGCTTGCCATGGAAAGCATTCAGAGACAGTGAAGAAGGAGGGGGGACATCTGTTGCCGGCGCGGCATGCGTCAAAATGGTAAAATGAAAAACAGAGCCTTTACCCAATTCGCTTTCTACCCACATTTCTCCGCCCATCAGTTCGCATAAGCCTTTGCTTATTGCAAGTCCGAGTCCGGTGCCTCCGTATTTTCTCGTAGTTGAAGCATCTACCTGTTCGAAGGACTCGAACAGGCTGCCAATTCGGTCTGCAGGAATGCCTATGCCTTCATCCTTAATGCTAAACCTGAGATAAATATCGTCAGAACCTCTCTCATTGCTATTCTCTGGAGTATAAACAGACAAGCAAGTTGACACCTCACCTTCTTCAGAAAACTTAACGGCGTTAGACAGTAAATTTACAAGCACCTGCCGCAATCTGGTTACATCACCAATGAGTTCTCGTGGTACATTTCCGTCTATTTCATAGGTGAGCTCGAGCCCTTTGGCATGTGCGTTTCCCGTTAGTAAGTCCAGTGCTTCTTCTATGCACAGGTGCACCTGAAACGGTTGTTTTTCCAGTGATACTTTATCCGCCTCAATTTTAGAAAAGTCCAGGATATCATTGATAATCGTGAGTAGACTTTCGCCACTCGCGCGAATGATTTCGAGATACTCCTTGTTCTCCTGGTCTTGTTTAGAATCGAGCAATAAGCTGGTAAAGCCGATAATTCCGTTCATTGGCGTGCGAATTTCATGGCTCATATTTGCCAGGAACTCGCTTTTTGTTTTTGCTGCCTGTAATGCCGCTTCTCTGGCTTCAACGAGATCGTCATTTGTATTAGCCAGTTCTTTATTGATGGTGAGCAGTGCCTGTGTACGACTGGCTACTGTTTCCTCGAGTACTTTTTGTTGTAGCTCATAGGCTCTTGTTCGAACCCTGATGATCGTGAAAACAATTAACAGCACAGAGAAAAAACAAACGAGATAAAACCAGGGCTTTTGCCAATAAGGCATGGTAATACTGAACGCAAACGTTGCCGGCTCAGTGGTCCATATATCCTCATTGGTACTTGCTATCACTTGAAAGGTGTATTCTCCTGACGGCAGGTTCGCATACGTTGCTTCTCTGCGTGATACGGCTGGAGACCAATCCTCATCAAAGCCGGCCAGCTTGTATTTGTACTTTATTTTTGTCGGCGCGAGGTACCCCGGAGCTGAAAACGAAAATGTGAGATGATTCTCATGATAGGGCAATATCAGGCCTTGTGGCAATTTAGTCCATAGCGATAAACTGTCGACAACTTGGCTCCAGTCTACTTCTTCATAAAACAGATTTACCCCCAGTATATGGATGGGTAAAGGTATTTCACTCTGAGCGTCCAACATTTTTGAGTAATGCGCTGCGCCCTTTACCGTACCGAACCACAAATCTCCATCGCTATCCTGTAGACTGGCTTGCGTGTTGCACTCCTGGCCTATAAAACCATTTGACCTGTCATATGCTCTTATATGCTTTTGCCCTGTAGCCAGATAGCTGGTAACATTCATTCGATAGAGACCGCTATTGGTGCAACTCCATAAATAGCCGGTATCATCAAACTGCACAAAATAAATGACATCATCTGATAATCCATCCTCCCTGGATATGGTATCGAATTGCGCCGGCATTTGGTCTATTGGAGGCGTGATGCGGGTTATCCCTCCATAGGTGCCTACCCAGATGTTGCCTTCCGGGCCGAGACTGATCGCAAGTCCCGCGGGATGTGTCAATCCATCTTTTGCGTGATATCTGGTGTATTCAACTCCATCATAGCGTGTCACGCCATCTATTGTAACAAACCACAATGCACCTCCCAGATCCCTTACAACACCGTTCGGGCGGGCGCCTATCGTTTCGGTTGAAATGAAAGTTTTGGAGGTCCCATCATAAAAAACTGCACCCTCATCAGTGATAAACCAAAGGCCAATATCTTCCTCATGTATAGATCTGACTTTGACGTTGTGGTCTTTGAGCAATTCGGGTGTACTAAAGGATTCGCCATCAAATATTTGAATTCCCGCTGTAGACCCGAGCCAGAGTACACCGTTTTTATCACTATGCACTGCACGAATTTCGTCTGCCAGCAAGCCGTCGGCAGTTGTGAAGCTCGAAATCTTCCCGTCTTTATAGACAGAGAGACCGTTCATGGTCGCAATCCACAGGTTGCCTTCATCATCTTGGTCAAAATTCCAAATAACATCATCGGCCAGTCCATCTTCTTGGGTGAGATGGAAGAAAGGAGACGGGCTTTTGACAAAAACACCTTTCCCTGAACTTCCGACCCAGAGGTTTCCTTCGCTATCGCTGTTGATATCCCATATGGGGTCTTCGTCAAATTGCATTGAGACAATGCGCTGTATCTGGCCGGCTTCCCAAAATGCAACCCCTTGCTGTGTACCAATCCACAGCTTATGGTCTGCGTCTTCGTGGAGGCTAATAACTAAATTATCTGGCAACCCTTGATCGGTGGTATATTGCTTAAAACGTTCGCCATCTTGTTCTAGCAGCCCGTCTTCCGTTCCAATCCACAATGTGCCATTGTCGGCTAATACCATGTCGCGTACAAACATACCCTCAAGTTGGGGCACCACTTCGAGTTGTTTTGTCAGCCGGCTAGCGCCATATTGCGTCCCAAACCAAAGCACGCCACCTGCATCTTTTTTTATGACGGTCACATTCGAATGAGGAAGCCCGTCCTCAATAGTCAGTACAGTAAACCGTACGCCATCATATTTTACAGCCCCATCAACGGTTGCGAACCATAGCGCCCCATCATCATCCTCTTCAATATGTTGAACACGGTCATCCGGCAATCCATCTTCGGTGGAAAAGGTAACTGTAGTCTCGCCATCATAACATATGAGGCCTTTACCTGTAGCAAACCACAGGTTGCCCTGACGATCCTCATACATGTCATACACAATCCGATTATGCGGTGCATCTGAAAGCTCTGAAAGCGGCACAAATTCCTTCCCGTCGAATCTTGCAGCACCCCCGCCATAGGTTGCAACCCAGATATATCCGCGTGAATCCTGTAGAATATCGTAGATCTGAGACTGGGGAAGCCCATCTTCCAGGGTGTAATTCTTGAATACGGACCTTTGAGAAAAAGCCTGCTGTGAAAACAGGACCCATAAAAGTAAAATACACAGGCAAACGCCAGCGAACATAGCTTCACGACGCCATCTAGCGAATCTCAAAGACAGGGCAGGGGGGGGATAACTGATCATGCTAATTAGCGCGAAACCGGGCAATATTGTTCTCCGATGTATCGCTATTTTAGCTTCGTGCTAAAGTTGTATTCTTGTAAATAAGCCTATTTACTGTCCAATTAAAGCTACTTTCCGTAAGAAGAACGGGGGTGAATGAACTATAGATTAGCAGATTAATTGATGGCTTTATTACAAATCGCACATTTTGGCAAGTAAACAACTCTAATATGTTCTCTTTTCTCTCTAAAATATTTCGTGTAAAACAAAAGGAGGTAGAAGCAAAGCTACTACCAACCCCGCAATGTACGTATGGAGGTGTTGGAGAGGTGGAAATTGAAACATGGAGCGGCGGAAGCGTGAAGCTGGAAGCGTCTCTCAAACATTCGGGTTTGCCTGATGGCGCAACGATTGCTGTACATTTAGCCGGCCGGCAAATTCTTACGCTTCAAATTGCTGGTGGATATGCAAAACAATACATGCAATCAGAAGAGAGAACCATTCCAGATATAAATATCGGGGATTTGGCAGAAATGAAATACAATAGCCAGGTACTATACCGTGGTCAGTTCCGACCTGATTGAGTTACTTAACTTCAGTAATATACTGGCAGGACGATCATTTAAACACTTGTATGTTTGAATAACTGCTTAAGGACAAATGCCAGGCAAAATCCGTGTTTTATTTGTTTGTTCGGGACCAGGCGTCAGGGGACGAATTGCTGAGGCCATCCTGAATTTCAAATACGCTCAATTGTTTGACGCAGAAAGCTCTCGTTTTGAAGAAGCCGTAGGTCCTGTTATTCCACAATTCATTTCGGATTTAATGGCTGAAACGGATATAGCACTGCCTGAAGAATTCCCTGTTTCTGTGTTTGAGAGACACAAGAATAGCGAGTCGTTTGACCATGTCATCACGCTCTGCAATTCAAGCACGAAATTTGAGTGTCCTATATTTAAGCACAATATTGAAATTCTCTATAGAAAAGATGCGCAGCGTCATGGCTGGGCCATTCCCGATTTCAGGTCGATTGGCCATTTAAAAGGCATAGAGAAAAAGAATGCTGCACGGGCAATTCGTGAACTTATCCATCAGCAAGTAGATGCTTTTGTTGCGTCGATTATTCAGCAACAATTGACTGCTTGATTTTCGCGTGATGGATGAGGAGGGATATCTGCAGCTACAAAGAGAAGTGTTTTTTGAATACAGATTGGTGAGGTACAAACCAATAGCGAACGCCTTGCCGCGCCGGCTTCAACTCAAGCCCCATAGTGTTTAGCTGCGCACTCAGATCTGTTGAACTTCCTGATTGAAGCCTTGCATCCAGATTGTGTAGTGCAGCCGGTGCATAGCCATTCCAGGCTTCTACGAATGAGGCAATCGTCTTTTCTTTATAGCGATATTCGCTCATGTAACCGCGCATCAAAGCCGGCAATGTTTTTTCTCCGTTTGTCGCATTTCGCAATTCAAGATCCAGCTGAAAAGCAAGCGCAGCACCGCCGGAGTAAATAAAATTCAACGCCTCATCATTTTCAAAAAACAACCCACACGCGTTTGTCAGGGAGTAGCTACCCTGAGGGTTGTTCTTCTTGCCAGATTCGGCAATGGCCTGCATCGTGTTTACAAATGTTGGTAAATCGCGCATGCCGGCTTTGTATAGATTTAGCATCGCGAAGTATTCCGTAAATCCTTCGCGCAACCAGCAGGTATTTGGGCCCCATTCCCGTACGTGCAAATACGCGGTTGCTTCTTGTACTTCCCTGCGATCCCAGGTGTGCATTATTTCATGGGCCAAGAGCCTTAAGAATCCATCCCGGTAGTTCTTCCAGATCCGATCAAAGCTCATCCCTTTTTTGAAGTTGAACTCAATGGAATTGGCTTCAGTGCTTGCGCGGAATCTGTTTTGCGCATTTGAATCTCGCAAGATCAACGTAATGCCTTCTTTACTTGAGTCTTCGCCAAAGAAGTCCATGCCGGCTTCTACAACCTTACGAATAGCCATGGCAGCTTCGGGGTAGGCATTGATATCCCCTTCACCAAGCCACACTGTGTTCAGATCAACGTCACGAATACGCTGGCTCGAAATAGACCCTTCTTTGTAGGCAACGTAATAATTGTTAACCAGCGCATAGTGAGACGGGACTTTCATCGTATCCACATTTGCTGTCCAGGGTGTCACCACATTCCAATTGTCAGGAACGTCCCAGCTCAGGTTCACAGGCGCATCAATATTGCCAATCAATGGCACCATGAAGCTCAGACTTCCGTTCAGAAAAGCCGTTTCCCCTTCCAGTTGTGTGGTTGATCCTCCCCAGGCCTCTCCCTGGTACTTCAATTCCTGCTGGAGGTTAATATGATATGTGAACGATACCGATGGCCCGGAAGTAGCGATCAACCATTCTCCTAAATCGGTAATTTCCGCGTTTAGCCTACCGTTGGCATCACTAAATTCAACATATTTCACAAAGTGCGCCGGTGGGAAACCTTGCGTTCGTGGCAGGGCAAAGTAATAGCTGCCCTTTCTGAGGTGATCAATGGTACCCGTAACGCGAATCCGGCTCATTTCCGGCTCAACAGATACCTCGTAAGACAACACACGGGGCGTGGTGTCAAATGCCGACAGATTACATCCGGCAGCAAAGACTATAGAAAAAATCAAGAGGAGGAATAAAAGCCGGCTCATATTTAAGATGTTTGCCACTGATACACTATTCTTTTATCAGCAACTGGCTCCGGGGTTAAAGTTTAAAGTGCCTTTACTTGCAGTACTATTTCTTACATCGTAGAGCAAGCTGTATAAAAAGGTTGCCTCTGTATTGGCGCGGTTGAAACGAAGACATCCCGTGCTTCGTAGGCTGTTGCACGGTAAAACATTCGCGTTGTTCTTAAGACGGAGTTTGCGTAACATACCGGAATTGTTTTGTACCCATTCATAACAGCGGGTCGAAGGAACGTAAACCTTGTGCCGTAAGGATATCATTCTTGCCAATGATTGAGATCATAGAAAAAGAGAAAGGACACCTGCATCTTGTTTGCTCAAGTGAATTTGAGCATTTGGATCGTGTTGTTGATGAAACGGAAGCATTTGTAGGAAAACTGATTTCAGATGATGAGTTTGCTTACAAAGTTGTACTGCTTGTTTCAGAAGCAGTAACCAATGCAATAGAGCATGGCAATGCGCTAGACAAATCAAAAAAGGTTACGCTTGATGTGAAGGTTGGTGTCAAGCAGGTGCTCGTAACGGTAGAAGATGAAGGGGAAGGATTTGATCCAGAGACACTTCAAAACCCTACCCAGGATGAGAACCTTTTAATGGACGGGGGCCGAGGTGTCTTTTTCATTCAGGAAATGGCAGATCATGTATCCTATGAACTTGACGGCCGACGCATTAACATTATTTTTAATCGCTAGGATTCATATCAAAGGTACGAAAGGTACTAAACGAACCTTATCGCACCTGTCGTACTTCTGGTACCTATCGTACCCTTCGTACTTCTAAAAACATCGTTGTGAACGATCGCACACATTCACTACTTTCATACGTTCTCGTTGTTTTATACATCGGGTTGATTGTATTCCTCTCTTTTACAGCGCAAGACCGCTCGCAACTGCTGCTGTTATTTGGTTTGTCGTTGGCCGCCACCGCTTTGGTTGTGCTCATTCATAAATATGGCCGGCTAAATCTCCCCGTTATTATCGGCGTAGCCATATTACTGCGGATCCTGTTTATACCCCTTGAGCCGTCGCTGTCTGATGATGCCTATCGTTATATCTGGGACGGCGCTGTATGTGCTGAAGGCACCAATCCTTATCTGTACAAACCTAGTGATCAGGAGTTGGTTACGTTTCAGTCAGACCCCATTTATGAGCAACTCAATTCGTCAGCGTTTTATACGGTATATCCCCCTGTTTCGCAGCTGTATTTCTTGTTAGGCGGACAGTTCTACGACGCTAATTGGATAGGCAGTTATTATGCGATAAAAATCCTGCTAGTGTTGAGCGAGATCCTTGTGCTGGTGTTACTCGCCCAGATGGTTTCTCCGTTGTTCGTGCTACTCTATGCCTGGCACCCGTTGGTGCTTATTGAAACTGCCGGCCAGGCACACACAGAGTCTGCCATGCTGCTTTTTCTGTTGCTTTGTATATGGTTTGCAAAAAAAGATAAAGGTGGATATGCCTCGGTAGCCCTTGCTTTTGCCGGCATGATCAAGCTGTATCCCTTTGTGCTTTTCCCACTATTGTGGAGACGGTTTCGCTGGAAAGGGCTTATACCGGGAGGCGTGGCTGCGTTGCTGCTCTTTATACCGTTTTATCATCCTGCATTCTTCTCAAACATAAAGTCTTCGCTCGATTTGTATGTTAGCTATTTTGAGTTTAATGCCGGCGTCTATTACGGCGTGAAAGAGGTGTTCTTGTGGTGGACCGGAGATGACTGGAGCAAACAACTCGGTCCCTTCTTCAGGATGATATTCCTGTTAGGTTTACCCGTCATTTATGCGCTTGATTATTGGAAATCATGGACGCTCGAAAAGGCCTTCCTGGTTATCATTGGTTTTTTCTTGCTTGCCTCTACCACGATTCATCCCTGGTATTTCCTGGGCGTTCTCATGCTGATTGCACTATTGGAGAAGACGCCGTGGCATTGGTATTGGGTCGCCTCTATATCGTTGGGCACGTACATGCTCTATGTAGACGGCCCCTATTGGCCTGTTGTCATTGCCGGCTGGGTTGGGTGGTTGGTGCTGGGTCTGTACTTTCATCGAGGAATGCCAAAGGCAGAATTAAGATCTCTGCAACGGTTACGGTCCAATAAAAAAGTGGAGCACATATCAGCGTTCCTGCCTGATATAGCTTGTGGGCTGAAAGTGCTGGACCTGGGTGCCGGCGAAGGCTACGTGGGTGAAGCTGCCGCAGAAAAATGGAGTGCTGATGTAAAGCTTGCAGACGTATGTGACATGAACGAAACGCATCTCCCACATACCGTTTATGACGGCAAAACGTTACCGTTCGCCCCTAATTCCTTTGATGTAACGATCCTCTATTTTGTGCTCCATCATTGTGAGGATCCAGAAACGGTATTGCAAGAAGCTATGCGGGTCACCAAAGGAAAGCTGGTAATAGTTGAGTCTGTATACGAGGAAGACTGGGACCTTAAACTCCTTACATTTCTAGATGTATTGGCCAACCGTTTAAGATCAGGCGGACTGATGAACTACCAGGAAGAGTACCTCGGGTTTAAAAGGGCGCCGGCGTGGAAAAAACTCATTCAGGATCTCGGCGGCAGGGTGGTAGCTGAACACAGAAAAGGAGAGTGGATTCATAAGCAGCATACATTTGTTGTACAAGTGGCGTGATCAGCACGTCGCACTGGTACAGTTGCTTCAAACCTTTTCAAAGTGAATATAGAGAGGTAGAAGCTGTAACATATGGAATATCGAACACCCAGCAAGGAATTTCCAACCGCGAAGTGCCTCTCAAATCCTTCGAAAGTTAAACCCTAAACTCGAAACACAACGCACTACCCTTCCTCAGCACACATCTGCAGAACGGCATCAATCACAGCTTCAGTCGGGGCGTTTTTGTCAATCCAGTTGTACTCCGGGAATCGTCTGAACCAGGTAAATTGCCGCTTGGCATATCGTCGGGAATTGCGTTTCAGCAAACGCACCATTTCATCATAATCGTGTTCGCCCTGGAGGTGTTCTATAACCTCGCGGTAGCCAATTGTTTTCAGGACAGGCAGTGCCATATCTAGTCCCATGCCCATCAATTGTCCCACTTCATCGACAAGGCCTTCTTCAAGCATCTCGTCAATACGTAGATCAATTCGATTATAGAGTACTTCGCGCTCCAGGTAAAGAACTGCCGTTTTATATTTAAAGCGTGGCGGCTGCGTTTTTGCGTGGAAGAAGGAGAGGGGCCGGCCCGTTCCATGATATACTTCAAGCGCACGAATCAGGCGTTGTGACTTTGTGGGATCCATTGTGCCAGCAACCACAGGATCAACGTCGATCAATTCTTGATAGAGTTTTTCGCCCCCTTCTTTTTTAAGCCGTTCCTCCAGCGAATTTCGTATCTCAGGATCTACCTCAGGAATATCAGCCATGCCATGCTGCAAGGCATGAAGATATAATGTGGACCCACCAACCAGAATAGGTACTTTGCCTTGCTGCAGGATCTCGTTAATTCTTATCTCTGCAAGTCCAGCGAACTGTCCGGAAGAAATGGGGTCCTGAATGGATGATTCACTGATAAAATGGTGCGGGACTTCGGCCAATTCTTCTGGAGAAGGCTTTGCGGTGCCAATGTTTAGCTCTTTGTAGATTTGCCTGCTATCAACGGATACAATTTCCCCTTTCAATAATTTGGCAAGCGCCAGGCTCAACGTTGTTTTGCCAACACCCGTTGGGCCAGTAATTGCGATAATAGGGGGGGACGAGTAGGAATATGTACCCGAAGATTTTGTGTCCTGCATGCTGTGTTATACGCTCAACGTTGGATCAATTTCAGCCTGCCATGCAAGCATGCCTCCCTTAAGATTGGTGGCTCCGGTAAATCCTTGCGCATGTAAAAACTGCACAGCCTGACCTGAACGGCCACCTGATCTGCAATACACAACAAAGTTCTTTTCTTTTAACGCATTCAGCTCACTTATCCTTGCCGGCAATTGATCCAGTTGCAAATGCGTCCCGCCAATGTTGCCTAGCTGATGCTCACCTGTTTGCCTTACATCCACCAAAACGGGTGACTCTCCTTCATCCATGCTCTTTTTCAAGTCACGTACACTTATCTCAGGTACTCCAGGTCTGTTTAGCATAATGATTGCTTGTAATATATATGTGTTTGTCTTTTAACGAGGCCGAGTGGACAATTAACGGCCAGCACTGAAAACTGAAAACGATCAAGTATGATCCTTTTTCTCCTAGACAAGTTTACTATATTAAACTCCCTACAAGCAATAGACTGAATTATGGACATCGACCAGACGGCACTTCTCATTCTGCTCCTGAAAAATCAGGCGATGCTTGAAACCATTTACGAGACACAATCTCAGATTATTGCCAAGTTAGAGGACCGGGACCCGGAGGATGTCTACAAAGAGATGATCCAGAAGCACGAACATATCGAGAAAGAACTGCTGAAGCTCTATAGAGAAGTGCTTCCCGTAGACTTTAGCCCATCTGTTATAAAAGGAGAAGCCTGAGCCGGCCCCTTCATGTCACAAAACTATTGCTTATTTACTTCAAAATGTAAAAAAGCAAGATAACTAATTATTGCCGCTCAGTATCGGTATAGTATTTGCAAATCTGCTAAACCAGCATTGCTTATAACTTTTCATGTCCCCTTGCAGGATTCCTTGAGTACCACTTAAGTATTCGCACTTCAACCCGTTGAAGCATACCTGCGCAGATATCTAAGGGAAAAAATACACAGAGAAGTATCGCTCATTTCAATGTGTGTTTGTAAGCATCACCTTTCAGGAAGAGACCGGCTAAATAATCTGAGCCAATCGAAAGGTATAGATAATCCAAAATCAGACGATAGATTCGGATTGTCTTCATTAATCTAATACAAAAACAAAAGCGACTGAATAGTGTCCAGGCAGCAGTTAAAAGTCTCTTCCAAAGTAAACAAGAAGGAATGCAACAGGTGTTGGATCTAAAATAAGAAGCAGGGGACTAGAGGGGATATTTGACTAAAGATCTGTTAGCGCTCGCCGATCTCAGAATTAGCACCACCTTCTACAAATTAGAAACGATTGCCGAAAAAAAGAGGAAGGATAAATGGATTGGGTTTTTCAATTATTAAGCGTAGTTATTGCCTTTGGACCTGTGATGGTCGGGCTTCTGTTGTGGCATTTTGTATGGAATAAAGATTCTGGATCTTCATCAAATCCACCGCCGCCACCTCCTGGCGGGCCAGAAAGACGCCCTGTACCACCAACACCACGATTTAGTGGCGACAGGCATCCGATTGTGCGCAAGCAGGAAACAACGGTATTTTCCAGGAAAAAACTGCACCTGAATTAAATCGGGCCGAGCCTGAAAACTAACGGTATTAGATAAAAGTATCGCTACTAAAGCTCCATCTGTAGTACAGTATTTTTTCCAGCTAGATTTGCTCAGCTATTTCCTGCTCTGATTCAGGTGTAATTGAATATTGGTAGAGTGTTTCAAACCAATGCTCTAATTCCTCAAATGTAAGTTTGTGAGGATCAGCTCCTGAGATGGCGCCTGCTTTAAGGACCTGCTCGCCTATATGCTGCCCCAGGCTTCGATACGCTTCAAACTGCCCTTCAGTAAAAAACTGGTCTGCTGTAGATTCGTGGGGGAAAGAAGGATTAACGCTTCGATATTGCCGAATCACTTCATCTTCGTCTCCTGTTACTGAAGACTTGAGGTATAGTAAATACCCATGCTCATTTTCGTGGGGGTAGTCTATTCTACCAATAGCCCAGTGCTGCTCGCAAAAACCGCTTTCGTTGAGTCTTAATGGAGCCACGTTAATATTGATCTCTATGCCGAGATCAATTCTTGCTGTACGAATGAGCGTCGCCAGGCCATTAAATGTATGATCAGGATCTGCTTCGCCATCTCCTGTGATAATAAAGCGGCAGCGCCTTCTCAGTAGCTCAATGGAAGCCAGGTTCTCAATGTGGCCTCCATCTGAAACATTCACCCATCGACTGGTCTCGTTCACCCTACCAAGCGCTTCTTTTACCAAAGCGGCCGGCCGTATGCGCCATTGAAAAATTTGGCCAACAGAATTTTGGACTAAATCTGCGGTATTTTTACCGATATCTGTAATTTCATCGATTACAGAATTTGCAGGAGTGTTTGTGGCCTCTTCGCTGATAATTTCCTGTTTTTTGCGCATAAGGGTGCTAATACTTGATCCCAAATAACCGCCCCCGGATACGGTTGACATATAGTCCATGTGATCAAAGACCCCGCTGCGTTCAAGTGCTTGTGTCATTCCCAGATTAACCGTAGCTGAACGAATACCACCTCCTGAATACGCGATACCTGCAAGCTTATGTGCAGGGCAGGGCGTAAGAAGGGGAGAGGCTGCCCCATTAGAAGCAAGCTTACGCGTGGATCCTGTTGATAGCTGCGCCCATCGTTTCTGGATCTCTACTAGCTCAGTCTGAAAAACATGCTCGAAAGTGATGTGCTTTTGTTGAGTAGGTACTGCCGTTGAATTATTATTCGCTGGCCTGTTTTTCTTGGCGAACCAGTCTTCCAATGCGCCAGGATTTGGAATCCAGAACCCAAGCCGAATATTAAGAAGTGTCATAATTGCAACCAGTGCAGGGCTGGTGGATCTTCCCATATTGGGTGAAGCTGCGGCTGCAGATATGGCCATTGCTGTAGCTAGATCCATTTGAGGAAATACTTCCTCCATATGCTCACTGGTACAGTATCCCGTCCGTTCTCCACCAATAAATCGTTTGCTAAAAACGAAAAAGTCGCTCTTTCTGTCTCTGATTCCGATATCCTTGCTACCGCCTAGATTTAGGGCCGTATTGATTAAATGATACGGAGCTGTAGAGCCGGCTTCATGCTGACAGATTTCCATCAAGTCAATGTCTTCCTCTATATCAACATCGCCTTCGGTGTCTTTACCGATTAAGAATGCGGAAGCCAGACGATCGCGATACAGACCATGAATTGATGTTAGATTTACATCAATGGTCAGCCAGCAGAAAAACCAGAGCAGAAGCGCGAAAATAGAAATGAAGACCGCCTTGGGCCAGAACGTGTTGATACGTACGAGGGTGGCCTCAGATGATTCGTAAAAACTGGTCTCGTCAAGTGAAATGCTTGCAGTTGCAGCCAACTCTTGCCGCATTTCTTTAAACCAGCATCCGGTATTAAAAAAGGTGGAACGGACTTCGAAAAATGCTGAATCAGCACTTGTTATTTGGGAATCAGCAGTGCCAATATCTGTTTCACAAGTGATTGCGGTTGTATCCTCAGCCGCTTCGATTCCTGCTTCAAATGAATTTGATTCTGAATCTAGTCTGTTCAATAAAACAGGATACAGATCGTTTGCATAGATTAGCTCATCAATTTCTCCCTCAGGAACGGACATGAGATAGGCAGCTAAATCATCAATCGTTTTAGCCTTCAACGCATTAATCAGCAACTGAGAACTGGCGTTTAATTGAAATAACTCATTATTGAATTGAGGACAAATCATTCCCTCGACACTGCTTGGGTTGTGGCATATTTCCAACTTACCCGCGATGAACGGCTCAACTGCCTCAAACTCAGGATAGAGGCCTGCCTGCTGCGCAGTTTCTGCAATTTCTAAAAGTTTAGCGGAGCGAGCAGAATCAGGTTCGGGTAACGGATCCAGGTCATTGTCTGTAATCTCAAAATAATCAGCCAGGTAACCCCCCGGATTTATAGCAACATGTGAGGCCAGTAATTCCTGGGCATGTTCATCTTCTTGTAATACATTAAAAGCATCGTTTCGTACCTCCTCAGCTAACTCTATGTAAGATGAAAAAACAACTTGATCGGCAATTTTGATTAAAACCACTAATGCAAGAGAAGCAACAATCAATAAAACAACACCGCGTGTATCTTGCTTTTTGAATGCACCCAGTAATAAGCCGGCCAGCACAGCAATGATCGTTAAAATTGGAAAAACGATCCCTGCTAATACTGCCCATACAGTCCAGTCAGCAGGAGGTCCGTATACGATGAATCCGGAAACCGCTAGTACAACAATAAGTGGCACAATGAGGCCAAGTGCACCTACTAAAAACAGGGCAACCTTCTTGAGTAATCCTTCTCCCAATAATGAAACCAATTTGGGCACAATACTGAATATCACGGCCACTCCAGCCATCGTTGAAGCCAGTGTTGGCAAACTTATTTGACTCTGGAAAAAATCTAGCATATCTGGCAATGATTCCATAGCCGCGACCACAACGATTGCGATCAAGAAGCCGCCAAATATGCGCTCGTACTTATCTCGTTGCCGTACAGAACTATCACTTCCAGTAGCCCTCATTTTCTTGAATCTAACAATTCTAAAGAAAGGAGTGAGTACAGGAAACAGAAGAATCCAGAAGGCAAAAAGGGAGACAAGTATTTTGGTGAATAGGAATGGATGTGGATGATCCATAAAACTGGCAATCGCTACCAGCACAGATAACACCAGCAAATACGGAAGAAATATTAATAGATTAACGAGTACACCTCGCATGAGTACGCTAACAGCTCTCACATAATCCAAAAGACCCCTGACAGCCATGTAATTGGAATGATTTCTAATCCAGGTCAGATATCTGGATTCCTCAGGGCCATCTGTAATAGGAAAAGGGAATTCTCCCGTACTAACGTTTTTTTCGGGAACTACTGGAGCCATTTCAATCTGTAAATTAGACGGTGGGTACTAGCGCAAAATTGGTGACAGCATTGACAATAATGACAGTGAGGCCTTGTTTCTCTTTGTGAAACAGCCTTTGAAAATTTACCAACTAAATAATGGTGGTTTGATCTAACAGTTTTTCCCGCCTCTGATTTTGCATTTAATCTTTACTAGCCAACCTTTTTTAGGTCGGCCAGGATTGTTTGCAAAGCTTGCTACTGATTGCCTCTCCTTGGCCAAAGGAGTTTTATCTTCGCTCATGCGTTCGAAAACAGGTTCATCCTCATCTGCATCATCGAAGTAATCAGCATAGCAGGTAGCCTCTCCACAGTTGGCTGCAGCGATCAATTCACCAATAATGAGGCCGGCATCTGAAGCAATCCTATTAATCGCTTCAGATGGGTCGTAGTTATTTTCCAGGTAGTAATCAAAATCAAGCCATGATTCTTGAAATTTGTCAGCTTCACAACCTGCCCCAGGTTCTGGTGAACACCAGAATAAAGCGATACCATTTATCAAATAGTCATCATAATCGTCCATCTCTTGAATGGCTTCTGCTACCGTAAATTCGTCTTCTATTTCGTCAAGAAATTTCTCCCATGCAAAAAACACATCTGATTCACCTTCTGCACATGCGTCTTCATAGTCAAAACAAACCCATACGGCTATCTCAGTTGCAACAGCAATACCAAACCGTTGAGCCAATTCTGATCTTGCTTTATCTACTCCGTACCCTTTATTCAGTAATGTAAGAAACTCATCCTCTGGATCTTTTTCGTATGATTGTCCAAATACAGGCTGAATTAGCACGAAGGAAATAAGCAAAGAAAACAGGAGCGCACTTAACTGATGTACCAGTCTGCGAAAAGAACTTTCCATATCCTATTGTAAAAATTTATAGTTGAATTATTCAGCAAATGAGGGCTCCAAACGATCGTCCCAAGCATCTACGAGGTTATCATATTCACTCTTGCAATCTCTGTAGCCTAGTACTTCTTGTTGCTCGGCCTGTGAAAGCAGGTTGGTATCGCTGCCAACCATCCAGCACAAATAGTCAAGTCCACGTTCGTAATCGGGAATATGCTCGCTAACTACATCCGTTGCTTTACTTTCCCTGTCGCGTGATACATAATGTAACACAACAGAGTAAAGTTCTTCTGAATTCCCATTCAGCTCAGACATGACAAAAAAGTAAAACTGGTCTGCAAGAACTTCAGCATTTTCGTCACCATATATAGGGATGTTATTGACATTCATAAGGGCATGCCCAATTTCATGTAGCACTGTTTGTTTTACATTCTCAAACACATGATCTATCTCATCGTCAAGCAGATCTTCATCATCAAAAAGCTCAACAAGCGATGTTATGAGCCCATATCCGATATAAATAGACTTAAGCTCGCTATCATAGACCGCATTGGCAGGCATGCTGTTATCAGGCCAGGTGCCAAAAATCACATTTACGTTGAATGACAAATTAAAATCATCGTTCAGATTATTCAAGAGGCGTTCTAGCGCGACCTTTCTGCTAACTAACTCGCGCTGGATATAACGGTCGTCTTCGTTTTCAGCATCTCTAATATCCAGGATAAAATCACCACGATCCTGTATTCGCTGCTGGGCGCTGATCTCTTGCAATTCGATACAGGAGAGCGTTATTACCAGAATGATTGACAACACAAATCTAGCTTGTATTTTCCAATTCATAAAGTCATCTTAATAATTAGTAATAAAGTGCCTGCCAATAGTACAACACTTCCATTGAATTTGGCTCAGTAAAGTGAAATTACAACGCTATGCCTACACACGGAACAGGTAACTCAACTTTAAAAAGAACCCATCAGATACACGCTGAAGATTCCTGAATCGGTACGATTGCGGTTCTCTCAAACTGCTGCCATAGCCGAGGAAAAGAACCGTTCCGGGATTGGGCCGAAAGGAGACCAGCCAATCTACTCTGAAGTTGTTGGACCTGCGTTCTGGCGATCGACTAAACTCACCAGTTTCGCGGTCCAGGATAAGCACAGGATCTTCAGTTCTGGAGTTATCGCGCAACTCGTCTACAAAGTTCGAATCATACTGTCCTACCAGGCGCAAAAACAACGAGCGTGAAATCTGATACTCTACCTTCAGGCGAGGAACGCGTCTCAATCCAACAGTGCTTTTATCATTGGCCCTTACATACTGCTGATGGTTGTATAAGAGGTTGACACGCATCTTGTCTGTTGGATTCCAGTTCAGGCTCAGCGTGGCTATGTATATATCTGCGGATGCCCACTCAAAAAAGTTATCATCTCTGCCGGCTGCGATGAATAAACTCCCGGAAAAGGTATTCAGTTGGGGTGTATTGAGTGTTGACCAGGCGCCCAGATTTGTCAATCGGTCTGTTCCTGTATAAGCAACAGTATCAACGGGAACGCCGCCGCTCTGCCGCTCAATGAAGAAGTCGGTATAAAGCTCATCAGGGTATTTGAAAGACTCATAAAAAATTGACGTTCCGCCAGACCATCCGCCTTTGAAGCTATAGTGAGTATTGAAGTGCAGCTTTCTGTCGTTTGGCCCTGTTCCAGCGGTAAAACGGTCGTAATCCCAAGTACCATCCAGCGTAATACCGGTTCTGAAAGATTCTACCGCGTCACCTTCCTCACCATACCAACTTACATGGCCATCCAGTGCTTTATGTACAATGCCTACACGGTTGATAAAGCCTGTTTCGGCATTGAAGTTACCATGATATCCCTGGGATGAAAATGAACCACCATATTTGCGGCCTGAGGCGTTAGCGATAAATCGCCACATCGGAGCAGAAACTGTTTCTCCAGAATCACCAGTAAAACTGAATCCAGACTGATAGGTTATGGCGTAAATCTTTGAGAAGACAAACCGACCATCAAGCGCGGCAACGCGATTCCAGTGGTTTCCATCTATTTTATCTGTATAGGTAAGTCCAATTGTGTTTTGGCCGCTTAGGTCTCTTCGAAGCCTTAATGCGTTAAAATATCGGGCATCAAGATCCGCCAGAAAGAGTTGGCTGTTATCTACTGCAGACAAAAAAGCGACGTTTGTATTGCCTGCTTTCCCCGTAAGCTTTGCAGCGCTTAGCGGATTGGCGATGCGTCGTGTGTAAATAAGCTGGGTGGGAGAACGAAAGAGTTCGATCCCATCAAGAAAAAACGGCCTTCTTTCTGGCACAAATACTGCGCTTCGCGGATCAAATTGAATCTGCGCAACATCTGCTTCTACCTGGGAAAAATCTGGATTCACCGTGCCGTTGAGCGTGAAATTATTCGTGATACCCCAACGCACATTCAACCCAAGCGGGTCACGGGTATTCACGTCCCAGTCTGTTCCTTCGCCGGCTCGATTGGCGCTGCTTGTCAGCTCTGGACTGATATCGAGCACAAGTCCTCGCCGAAGGTCTGTGAGGTCCTTTAAAGAGCCATTTTGCGCCATGAAAGAAGCATTTCCTTGCAAGACCTGCGTCCAGGTGCTGACATAGCCGGAATGTTGAATTTTCCGAATGACATTGAAGCCCCAGTTTTGCACAAAACTGGACTGATAACGAAAGCTTTTAAAAGGGACTTTGATTTCTACTTCATAGCCAAAGTCCGTTACTTGTCCCTTTGATTCATATAGAAAATCAGGGCTCAAATCAACAACAAACCCGGCATCAGCGCTTCCAAGGCTCCCTGCTTCCCGGCCCCCTTCTGAATCTCGCATGATGCCATCCGCCTGTTGTCCTAGCGGATTAACACCAATTAATACAGCTTGGCGTTGATCATTGTATGTATCTAATACTATGTAAACGTAGTCATCGTCATCAATTTTATCTCGGTCCGCGAGTGTAGCACGCACCGCGTCATGCACCTCATAAGACGTGATTCCGAAATGGATATGTGTAGGAGAATACCAGACCTTTAGCGTGGTGGAATCCTGCGCCAGCCGGCCATCAACTGGTAAGTACTGATAAAACTCGCTGAATGTGGCTGCCTGGGCCCAGACTTCCTCATCCAAAATGCCATCTACAACAATAGATTCTCCTTCAATGCGGGGCAGGGGGGCAGGGTATGTTTTATCGTCCTTTCCCGGATCTGCGAGGATTGGCTTTACAGTGCTTAAAAGAAGTACTCCAAGTAAGCAAAATTTAAGCACCTGAGTCATGTCGGCTTTCTGATAGGATGGTAATAATTTAAATAGAGGCTGCTCGTCCGAAAGGGATGAATGGTTCAAGTGTACGAAATAAGTCATGCTTAAATTATTCTGTACTTTTTGAACGTATAAACCTTTCGAAAAACAAATCACAATGGCTTAAGGAATGTGCTTACGGACGACTAGCCAGATGGTTGGTTAATATTAACACGTGGTTTCTGTTTGCCAAATTCAAACTCTTTCGGGGGCTCGATTCCATGGAGGTGTTTCACGAAATAATCCCACCGGCGGCGCATCCAGTAGGTACGTGCCGCGCCAAATCCATGGCCGGCATTTGGAATCATCAGGAGGTCAAAATCCTTGTTTGCTTTGATGAGCGCATCTGCCATCAACATGGTATTCGATGGGGGCACATTCGTATCCATTGTGCCATGAGCAAGCAGTAATTTGCCTTTAAGATTCTTCGCCAGTAGATGATTTGACTGATTGTCGTAATTGGTGGTACCATCGGGGTTGTTTTCCAGTAACCCTTGCCATTTTTCGCCCCAGTCATCTTCGTAATTCCGATTGTCATGATTGCCGGCGCCCGATACTGCAACTTTATAAAAGTCTGGATACTGAAGAATCGCCCGGGTAGAGGCAAATCCACCACCGGAATGCCCCCAGATGCCAACTTTATCTAAATCCATCCAGCTATTGCGAGAAGCCAGTTCCTTGATGGCCGCTATTTGATCCGGGATGCCATTGTCACCCATATTACCGTAATAAGCGTCGTGAAAAGACTTCGATCTGCCAGGTGTCCCCATTGCATCTACTTCAACGACGATAAACCCAAGCTCAGCGACTGCTTGTTTGTCACTTCTTGCGACCCTGAAGCTGCGACTTCCCACGCTTCCAGATTGTGGGCCCGGATACAGATAGTTAAGCACAGGATATGACTTAGATGGGTCGAAATTGCTGGGTTTGTACATCAATCCATAAATGTCCGTCTCCCCATCGCGGCCTTTGACGTTAATTTCTTCTGGCGCTCGCCATTCGGTCCCTTCAAGCTGAGAAACATCTGCAACAGCCAGTTCCTGAATGGTTTTACCAGCAATGCTTCTGTAGACAGTTGTTGGAGCAACAGCCGGCGTTGAATACCGATCAACAAAGTACTTTCCGGAAGGGGAGAGTGTAATGTCGTGGTTTGCATTTTCTGGTGTCAAATGTTTGAGTCCTGTACCATCAAAGTTCACGCTATAGAAATGCTGATAGTATGGGTCGCCAGGCTCTTTGCCGCCGGCGGTGAAATAGATTTTCCGGGCCTCTTCGTCGATTTTACGGATCTGCTGCACAGCCCATGCACCGCTCGTAATTCGATTCTTCAGTTCGCCTGTCTCCAGATCGTAGAGATATAAATGCCCCCAGTTGTCGCGCTCCGAAAACCAGATGACTTCATTTGAATCAAAGAGCACATCCCAGTTCTCCATACGGACACCAGATTCATAATACGTTTCTGTTACTTCTTCCAGTACATCACGTACTTCACCCGTCGTGGTATCGGAGATACGGAGCGTGGCGATTTTATGATCACGTGAACTTGAGATAAAGGCCAGTTGCGAACCATCCTCGCGCCATCTAACATCGAGAAATTTCCCCCCACGGCCGGCGATATGGTCCGTTGTGGTGCTTCGATGTTGATCAGCTGGCATATTCAGTCGAACCATATCTCCGGATTCTACGTCAATAACAACCCGGCTGATTCTGAAGATCACACTGTCTCCGGGTAAGGGATATTTCCAGGAAGACAATTCAGGCCGGCCAACATTGGTCGTAACGAGGTGCATGTTGCCAACACCGCGGCCATCATGCTGAAAGGTCGCGATCTTTTTAGAATCGGGAGACCATAAAAGTACAGGCGAATTGCTTCTGGTCCAGCCGGCATTGTTGGTTGCGTAGCCGTACTCATCGATACCATCAAAAGTCAGTTGTTCTTCATCTTCGCCGGCTACCTCACGTACCCATAGGTTATTCGACTTGATGAAGGCTTTTAATTTCCCATCTGGCGAGACACCTATGTTTGCGAACCTGCTAACAGGAGGTGCTGCTTGTTTTGCCGTACAGGTATACGCAGTGAGATCACACTGGAAAGATTTCCTTTTGATGGAAAACGACAGTGCGTTTTTACGCTCATCCAATGTTACTCTGCTTAATGGCAACGATGTAGCTGATAGTGTAGAATCCATCAGTTGCGACATTGCACTGGCAAGCTTGGAGTGATCAAAAAGATGTGTTTTGGCGCCACGTGCCGGGTCAACAATCAAATAATCATTCCCGTCCAGTCTTTCGTTCTTATACCATAATCGATCACCCGATAGCCAGTTCGGTTGTATAAAATCGTTCAGTACAAGTGGGTTTGTATACTGACTTAATGCCCGCTCTGCACGCGCATAGTCATCCTCGGTTATCGAAAAAGATTGAGCAAACACCGTTGTGCATGTGAGGCAAGTAACAACCAAAAAGAGTATAATGCGATTCATTATCGAGCGAACAAGGTTTACAGGACAAATGGACTGCCAGAAAGGTAATTGTTTATAAACTAGTATGCTTTATATGTAACTCGATTTGCCTGAAAACAAGGATATTTTGGTTTACCATCGATATTACAGAACTACCTGAGAATCCACCCACAACAATATGAGCCGTAACATAGGACGTTTCACCATTTTCGTAAATGATTATGATGAAGCCATATACTTTTATAAAGAGAAGCTGGGATTTGAGATTATAGCAGATCAAATAACGCCAGAACATCGGTTTGTGCATTTGGGGTACAATACACAGTTTCCTGTAGGGATCTGGTTATGGAAAGCGGACAAAACTACTGCACATCTCGTAGGGAATCAGGCAGCAGATCAGCCTCTGCTGGTTATTTATACCAAAGATTGTATTTCGGATTACTTCAATCTGGAAAAACAAGGTGTCAGGTTTCTCAATGAGCCGGTGCAAACGGATTCGGAGATTTATGTCCACGCACTAGACCTGTATGGCAATGTAATTTTGTTTGTAGAAATGCTCGAAGATAAGAAATAGGCATCAGGACAGCTTCCAGGAAAGAAGCATGTCAAACCTTGAAACTAAAAATAATGAAGTACTGCTCATATAGACACGCTTATGCAAAACGTTCGATTCCAGCCGGCAACATCCCAACTGACAACATCCCGACTGACAGTATTCCTCTCATGTGCAGTGTTTCTGATAGCAGGCTGTAGCAACAACGATGCTTCTTCCAAACGGAGCCACGATCAAGTCTCTACTTTGACAGAAGACGGGGCGTGGTGCTGGTTTCAGGACCCGAGAGCAGTCTATTATGAAGGGAGCCGCCGGCGCACCTACACGGGTTGGATGACACAAAATGGCCAGCTCGTTGTCGCTCAACTGGATCATGACTCTCAGCAAATCAACACAATCGTTATAGAAGAGGATTGGGATGTGAATGACCACAACACCCCTAGTTTTCTGGTTCGCCCGGATGGTCACATTATGGTATTCTACGCACGGCATAATAAAGTGGGATTATTCACCCGACGAACCAGTGCGCCCGAAGACATTACGGCATGGGAAGAAGAAATTACAGTATCCGATGCGGATCGCATCACGTATAGTCATCCTGTTCAGCTCCGCTCTGAAGCGGGTAAAATCTATGTGTTCTGGCGAGGGCCATCCTGGAAACCGACCTTTGCCTATTCTACCGATGGCAAGGCTTGGTCTGAGCCCAAAATTCTCATTCAACAGCAGGGGAGAGAAGCTGCTGATATTCGGCCCTATCTCAAAGTGGTTTCTGACGGCGACTCAACCATACATTTTGCATTTACAAATGGGCATCCGCGGAATGAACCCACTAACTCGGTTTATTACTTTAAATACACAAAGGGGCATTTTCAGCGGGCCAATGGTGCGTCCATAGGTGCCATGAATGAATTGCCGATTGATCCCATGCATAGCGATCGGGTCTATGATGCGAATAATACCCAGGTTCGTGCATGGATCTGGGACATTGCGCTTGATTCATTGAATCAGCCTCACATTGCATACACGCGGCTCCCGGAAGAAAACAAGCACCAGTATCACTACACCTTTTGGGACGGCACAAAATGGGATGATCATTTTGTCGCGGAAGCCGGCGGCTGGTTTCCGCAAACGCCGGCGGGGTCGGAAGAACGTGAAGTACATTATTCCGGAGGTATTACATTCAATCAACACCAGCCTTCTATCCTGTACTTTTCTCATGAACGCGAAGGCCAGTTTGAAATATCACGTGCACAAACATTCGATCAGGGAAATACCTGGGGGATTGAGCCAATCACTAGTGGCTCAACTCAATTGAACGTCCGCCCTGTATTTCCACATGGCTATGAGGGTGGGGAAGATCATGTATTGTGGATGCAAGGAAAGTACACCCATTACACGGATTACCAAACAGCGATTCGATTCATTGCCCGCAAGCCCTAGTTCTTTGACAAACTAATACTGACGATCAATTTACCTGGCACTATAAACTTGTCGGAGTACTTAGTTTATCCATCCCAGTGAGCTGTCGTTTCCGCTTGCCCAGGTGCTGTTCAGGCTGCTATTGGGGCCAGGTAATTTAGACGGGCCATCGGGGAGCAGTTCGAGGCTTCCATTCTCCGGTATTTGGGCAATATGGATGTCTCCCCTTAACGAGGTATCACTGTTACGCATGACCATTGCAATGTCTTGTGCATCTGGCGAAAAAACAGGGCTTGAAAGTGTTTGCGTTGCTTGGAAGCAAAGACGGTGGTCACTGGCATTTTCCGAGGTCGCTCCTACCCATATATCCTGATTGTATGCATACGTAACTTGCCGGCCATCACGTGAAATAGCCAACTGGTCCGGCACGTCCAAAAAAGTCCCGTCAAAAGTGCGAATAATGATAATAGCAGGTGCATCCAGATTTGCAACTTTTGCCAGAATCTTTATGCCCGTTTGTGTGCCCTGTAACACTTCACCCGTGAAATACAGGTTTTGAGCATTATCCCAAACATGCCCTTTCATTCTGATCAGGTCTCCATCCAGCCGATATACAGCGCTGCCCTGATCATTTAGGACTGTTAAGTCGGTACTTGTGCCGGCAGATGCAGTTAAAATGCCAGAAAACAAGGAGCCGCCCGGCGCAATCTTTACACCCAGGTCGTCAGCAATTAAGGTCCTCGGTAGATTAAACTCTTTCAATATGGTGTTACTTTCTGTACTCCATACCGCTACACCTTCATTGTTTCCTGGCCAGTTGTTGGTGGTGAAAAATGCGCCATCAGGGCTGATAAAAGGACCTTGCCGTCCTTTCAGCTCGGCTATCAAGTCTATAGAACCGCTACTCAAATCATAGGTGTAGAGGTCTCCGGCAAACCCGTAAATGAGTTTGCCTGTGAGTGCCGACAATGGCCCAGAGGGATCATCTAATTCATCCTCCATGTCTTCTGACACGCTCGAAGAACAGCATGTTAAAAACAATAGAATGAAAAACAAATACTTCTTTATGTCAAAAGAAAAGGGCGGCAAACAGATCACTGGCGTAGTTAATTTGTGATTATTAGAGCGCATTGTAACTCAACGTGAATCTCTTTTAGCAGGATAAAAGTCATCGCGCCAAGATGAGGGTCTGAGAAACTGTTGAGATATAATCTTCACATTGAGTGAGCGATCTTTTGGTACTTTTGAATCCGCTTTTTTATTTGCATCAGTCGGGCTGCGCCCTCGTGTCGCACGTAACGCTGCTATACGCTCAAAAAGTCGTATCCAAAATCACTCAAAATCTCATCGCTCTCAATTGTGAACCTCAAATCTCAACAGTTTCTGAAAGTCACTCAAAACGTCCAATCATGTCATCCTGATCGGATGTCGACAATTTTCGTCAACGCAGGAAAAGTCTGCCCTCAACTTGATTGGGGGATTTTCTCGAAATGCCACGTTCAGGTTACTGGAGCGTTTCACTTCGCGAAGATCCTTCATTTCGATTCGATTAATCGAATCTCCGATCAGGATGACACGAAATAAGGTTTTTGCTATGGTAAGCGTGGCATTTTCTCAATGAAATTGCT
>JBGCEN010000027.1:0-10151 GCA_045106435.1 Rhodothermales bacterium | reverse complement strand
TCGGTCGCATCGCCTAACCGGGAGACTGAAAATATGAAAGATGGCTCAGACGCCATTGCAGACTGGCCTTTGTTGAATGCCATGTTGAATACAGCGTGTGGAGCAAGCTGGGTCTCGCTCCATCATGGCGGTGGCGTTGGTATCGGGTATTCGATGCACTCGGGCATGGTCATCGTAGCTGACGGGACAGAAGCCGGCGGCGCCCGGCTCAATCGTGTATTGACAGCAGATCCCGGTACGGGTGTGATGCGTCACGCAGATGCCGGCTATACAGATGCCATTGATGCGGCCAACAGTCGTGGTGTGGATCTTCCAATGATTAATGGGTAACGGGAATGGTAGATCAATTATATCAAGTATCGATACCCGCTCTGCATGAAGGACTGCAGCAGCGAATTGACGCGCTGCAAAATGATGTGCAAAATGATGCATCGTCCATCCAAAGAAGCAGAGACGTCGTTGAGCAGGCGCTCCAAAGCAATAAGGCGTATTACGGAATCAATACCGGCTTTGGCTACCTGAAAAACGTGCGGATTGATAACTCGCAAGTATCTGAGTTACAGCACAACCTGTTGCTTTCGCATGCGGTTGGCGTAGGAGATTTAATTCCCAAGCCCATTTGCCGGCTGATGTTACAGCTGAAAATACATGCTTTGGGACAAGGCTACTCCGGCGTATCACCTCAAACATTTTCCATGTTACTGGCATTTGCACAACGGGACCTCATTCCGGCCATTCCAAGGCAAGGTAGCGTAGGTGCTTCCGGTGATCTGGCTCCTTTATCGCATATGTCTTTGCCCTTGATTGGATATGGCTTTTTCTGGGATGCCGAAGGAAAAGAGGCGATCCCAGCAGATCAGGTACTGGCTGAGCAGCAGTTAAGTCCTATTCAACTTGCTGCGAAAGACGGACTGGCGCTTATTAACGGCACGCAACTCATGACAGCGTATGGTGCCTATGTATTGAGCAGGGCGCTTAGTTACCTGAAGACTGCAGATATAGTCGCCGCAATGAGTCTGGAGGCTTTGCAGGGGAGTATTCTACCATTTGACGAACGCGTACATTTACTCAGGCCTCATAAGGGGCAGATAGCGGTAGCAGACAATGTGCGCCGGCTCCTGCGTGATAGCGAAATCCTCGAATCCCATCGAAACTGTGGTAAAGTGCAAGACCCTTACAGTTTGCGTTGTGTGCCTCAAGTGCATGGAGCCAGTAAGGATGCGATTAACCACGCAGTTTCTGTCGTTGAAACAGAGATAAATTCGGTTACAGACAACCCGTTGGTATTTGAAAATGGGGATATTATAAGTGGAGGAAACTTCCACGGACAGCCCCTTGCCCTGGTTTTGGATTTTGCTGCAATTGCCCTGGCTGAAATCGGGAGCATTTCTGAGCGGAGAACCTACCTCTTGTTGGAAGGCCACGATGGGTTGCCGGCTTTACTGATGAAAGAGACGGGCATCAATTCCGGATTTATGATACCCCAGTACACATCTGCAGCCTTGGTGTCTGAGAATAAAGTGCTCTGTCACCCGGCTTCGGTTGACTCGATCCCGACATCACTGGGGCAGGAAGATCATGTGAGTATGGGTAGCATCGGTGCACTGAAGTTGTTTCAGGTGATGAAAAATGTTGAGCATATCCTCGCCATTGAATTGTTTACCGCAGCACAGGCATTGGATTTCAGAAAACCGCTCAAACCTGGTAGAGGAATAGAGGCCGCGCATAATCACATACGATCCATTGTGCCGCATGGTGAAAAAGACTACTACTTCAAAGATGATCTGAACAAATGCGCAGACATCGTTACCTCGGGAGACCTTGTTACCGCTGTTGAATCAGCTGTTGGTCCGCTTCATTAAATTTGTTGAACGTGTATCAGCCAATCGGTCGTGTTATGCAAATTTTATCAAATATAGGATGCCTTGCGACATGCACAGGCAATGAAGGACAGGCGGAAATACAGCCCATGCACAACGCGGCATTGGTTTGGGAGAATGATGTAGTGCTATGGGTGGGGCACGAAGACGCGTTGCCGGCACACTATGCAAAAGCTGAACGGATGGATGCAGGAGGTAAACTGGTTGTGCCCGGGCTTATTGACTGTCATACACATCTGGCTTTTGGGGGATGGCGATCTGATGAGTTTGAAATGCGAGCCATGGGCAAAGGATATCTGGAAATTGCAAAGGCCGGCGGAGGCATCGGGGCTACGGTAAGGCACACAAGGGCTGCATCGGAGCAAGAACTCTATGACAAAGCCTACCCGATTCTTGATGAGATGATGGCGCTTGGCATAACTACGGTAGAATGTAAAAGCGGTTATGGCTTAACCCTGGAAGACGAGCTCAAGCTCCTTCAGGTGTATGCAAAGCTCGATAAGTCGCATCCCATGCGCATCAGATCAACACTATTGGCTGCGCATATTGTGCCGGCTGAATATGCAGATCGTAGAGGTGCATACATCCGTATGATTATCGACGAACTGATACCAAGTGTTGCCGAAGAAGGACTGGCCCAGTATTGTGATGTATTTGTTGAGGAAACTGCGTTCTATGAAAACGAGGCCATTGAAATACTGGATGCGGCAAAACTGCACGGATTAAGACCCAAGCTGCATGTTGATCAGCTTCATGATGGTGGAGGGGCTGCGTTGGCCGCACGCGTAGAGGCGATTTCTGCCGATCATCTGGAGCATGCTGCTGCTGAGGGCATCCGTGCAATGGCTGAAAAGGATGTTGTGGCGGTTAGTTTGCCCTTTGCCTCCTTCAATTTAAGACAGCCAGCTATGCCGGCCCGCGCTTTTATTGATGCCGGCGTTAAGGTTGCTGTGTCAACAGATTTTAATCCAGGCTCTGCGCCGAGCTATCATCTACCAGCTGCCATGTATATGGCGTGCGTGATGCAGCAGATGTCGCCGGCAGAAGTATTGATGGGAGCCACACGATTTGCTTCGCAGGCCATCGGTATGGAAAACCTCACAGGTCAGCTTGCACCCGGTTACAAAGCAGATTTTGCACTCATTGATTCTCCGGACATAAATCATTGGATGGGGCACTTTCGGCCAAATGCTAACCTTGTGACCGTGATTGATGGGCGGGTAACTTACAAAGCGTTGTAAGTGGTGAGTTATTGGTGGTTAGTAATGTGAAATGGGGAGTTGAATTGATTTTTATACGATTGAACAAGCATATTTTAATATCCAACGTCATCCCACACTTGATGTGGGACCCATGTAAGTCTTCAGAAAAGACGGCATGACAAGAAAACATTTGAACTGAGCAATACTGCCAGGTAGATCAATCAATCCGATGAGTGATAGGCCCACTTTTACTCTCATTGATCCCACGTTGCGAGAAGCACAAAGGGTTCGAAGTGTACGAAATACGTCTATTTTCAGTTAATTCGTGCTTTCCGCACACATCGTACGCTTCGTACCATGCAAAGTCGATGCTTCATTTATTAGGCTGACAGAGTACAAGTTTTTAGTGTTAAAATTGTGAGAGACGTATATGCTCGTACCTACTAACGTAAAACCGCCGGTTACAGCTGATAATGATTTGCGTTTAGGGCACTTGATTACCGCGCAAACAGATAAGCTGCCCAAAGTAGTAATCGTTGGATTTCCAAGTGACGAAGGCATCTCTCGCAATGGCGGCAAGGTAGGCGCATCTGAGGCGCCGGATTTGATAAGGCAAGCACTATACAAGCTCACGCCTGATCCGCGCACGTACGATGCCTTTCATCGATTATTAGGGCAAACTTTGGACGCTGGTAATGTCTCGGTTAGTGGAGAGGTAGAATCTGATCAGCAACGCCTCGGTTCGTTAATTGCTCAGTGGCTTTCTGAGGATGTTATACCCATAATTCTTGGTGGGGGGCATGAAACAGCTTTTGGACATTTTCTGGGATATGTAGAAAAAAACACGCCGGTAGAAATTCTCAATATCGATGCGCATGCTGATGTACGACCGCTTAAGGGCGGCCTGGCGCATTCGGGGTCTCCATTTTATCAGGCACTTGAGCATCCGAGTCGGATCTGCGAGAAATATAGCGTACTAGGTCTTGCACCATGGTCGGTATCGCGCGCCCATGTACAATATCTGGAAAGTAAATCTGCCTCGTATAATTGGCTTGATGAAGTGACGCCGGCGCTGCTGGAAGAACATTTTGGTAGCTTAAACAAGCCTACCATGGTTACGCTAGACATGGATGCTGTAGCGCAGGGCAGTGCGCCGGGTGTAAGTGCGCCGGCTGCCATGGGCTTGCCGCTGCAAGTATTCTGTCATGCAGCCTTCCTTGCCGGTACATCACGCTTTGTATCCTCAATTGATCTTGTTGAAGTAAGTCCGCCTCACGACATACACGAACGCACAACACGCGCTGCAGCACTGGTCATATGGCATTTCCTTAAGGGATTGGCTGAGCGCTTATCTCAATAAATCATCTCAGTTTTTGCCACAACGCTAAAAAGCTGATTTAGAGTAATGGTTTTGTTAAATTCGTCTTCGTGTGGAGACTGGGCGCTAAGTGCCAGCATGCGAATTTAGTCATGCCATGCTGGGCAAGGCGGCGTATCTATGCGAAGCGCAATCGGCTAAAAAATGTCGATTAAAAAATGATTGAATGTAGTGATTGAGACAGCCCCACCGTTTTGAATATTAATTGTCCACACGACCCAATATTGAACTGTTCTGGTTTGAGGCATAGTAGTTGTTTGTTGTCTTGAATCATCAACGATATGTGACTGCCCTTATCCTCTCTAGCCAATAAATATTTTATGCCGCATAGAAAAATATTCCAGCTATGCTTTATTTGTTTAGCTCTCTTTGTGACTTTAGGCATTGGGATAGACGTTTTTAAGGAAGATCCGTTGAGTGCAAATCAGGCGTTGTTCTGGCGCATTATTGGCGATCAAAACGAGCCCGATGAGCGGCACGAAGGTTCTTATATTGAGGTGAATGGAAATTTTTATCTGATGGGAGGAAGGGGAAGCCGCAGGGTAGAGTTATATGACCCTGTTGACAGCACGTGGTCGAACCGTTCGTTTCCGCCCAACAGTATGCAAATCCATCATTTTCAACCTGTAGCCATTGGGGATACAGTGTATATCGTTTCTGCCTACACAGAAACGTTTCCTGATGAGCCTACAGTCGATGAGGTAATGAAATATGCTGTATTGACAGATCAGTGGGTTGTGGGTTCAGAGATTCCGGTATCACGCCGGCGCGGTGCAGCTGGGGCCGTTGCGTATAACGGGAAAATATACGTCGTGGGCGGGAGCACAGGGGGGCACGGAAGTAGCTCCGTACGTACAAGTTTATTCGATGAATATGACCCGGTTACGGACACCTGGACCTCTTTGACCAGCGCGCCTTATGCCCGGGACCACGTGCATGCTGCTGTGGTAGGAGACAAACTGTATGTAGCCGGCGGCAGGGATGGTAGCAATGGAGATACAGTGGAGCAGGTCGATGTTTATGACTTTATAACGGGACAATGGAGCACATTGCCTTCGCCAGCAGGAGACCTTCCTACGCCGCGCGCCGGCGCTGCTTCCGTTGCGGTAGGAGATTTTGTTGTAGTCATTGGAGGTGAGAGTGCACAGCAACTCGCTCACAATGAGGCAGAAGCGCTCAATACCGTCACAAACACCTGGATTACCTTGCAACCGTTGAATGTTGGACGTCATGGTACCCAAGCTATTTTCTACAACGACAACATCTATATCGCTTCTGGTTCAGGAGAAAAGGGTGGGGGACCTGAACTAACTTCTCAGGAGATTTTGGAGACCGGGGGGCAGACAAATCTACCGGTAGAGCTGGCGCCTGATTTTACTGCGCAGCTTGATGGAGAGACCGTGCGATTGTCGTGGCAAACCCTGAGCGAAACAAACAGTGCTGGATTTGAGGTCGAACATCAGCAAAACGGTACATTTACAAGCCTGGGTTTTGTTCGTGGCGCAGGCACCAGTGTGACTGCGAAGCGGTATAGTTTTGCTGTGAATGATTTACCACCGGGCCGGCATGTGTTCAGGCTCAAGCAAATCGATTTTGATGGAGCCTTTGAGTATAGTCCACTTACATCTGTCTTCATAGATGTAAAAGGTAGTTTCCATTTGGGAGATGTCTATCCGAACCCTTTTAATCCACAGGCGCGATTCACTTTATCGGTTGCGCGCGAGCAACAGGTGAGTATTCAAATCTTTGATATGCTGGGCAGAAGTATCGCCTCGATTCATGATGGTATTTTGATGCCGCACGAACCACACAGCTTCGTCATTGAGAGCAGTAGCTGGGCCGGGGGTAAGTATTTGCTCGTTGCAGAAGGGACTTATTTTTCCGCCTCAAAAAACTTTACCGTCCTGAAGTAAAAAAACGTTTAAATGGCCTGCTTGAATCGAATTACTGTTTCAAGTCAGATTTTTTTGTCGAAATAGCCTTTTCGACTTGAATATCAACTTGCTGCCTCGTTTTTTGTCTACCTACCCTCTAGTGCGAGCGATCGTGTCCTTTTGCTCAATACCACCAGCATTTAACATGGATTGTGGGACACGACGGATGATTTCAGGATTTACTATACGTTATTAGGAGATAACGATGGCGGCCTCATTATCGATTACTCAAGTTTTATTGCGCTTGGGATTACCCTTGGTCATGGTTTTGGCCGGAATAGGGGGAATGTTCTTGCTTAAGTCTAGCGACAAGGCGAGTGTTCCTGAAGCAATGGCACATCCCGTTGTACTGTCATACGATGAAAGCACAGCGGCTACTACTGGAGTCGACGTGCCTGAAGGCATGACGTATGTCCCGGGAGGGAAAACAGTAATTGGCTCCGAAAAAGGATTGCCAATGGAGAAGCCAGTCTTTGAAACGGAGGTTGCACCATTTTTTATGGACACACATCCCGTGACGGTTGCACAATTCCGGACCTTTGTAGAAGCCACAGGATATGAGACACAAGCCGAGTCATTTGGCGATGCGGCGGTGCTGAATTTGGAGACCTATGCCTGGATGTTATTAAAAGGGGCGTCGTGGGAATATCCTCTAGGGCCGGCTGGCGAGAAAGCTGAAGACAATCACCCGGTCACACAAGTGTCGTGGTATGATGCGTTAGCTTACAGTAAATGGGCAGGAAAACGACTACCTACAGAAATCGAATGGGAGCATGCTGCGCGCGGTGCAACGGCTGCGCCACATCAGTATGCCTGGGGCAATGTATTGTATGCAGAGGGCGTTGCGAAGGCAAATACATGGGAGGGCTCATTTCCAGAATACAATTCTGGTGATGATGGCTTTTTGATGACGTCACCGGTTGGCGAGTTTGGCAAGACGCCACTTGGGCTCACCGATATGGGAGGGAATGTGTGGGAGTGGACGGATAGCTGGTATTTGTCCTATGAAAAACGCGGGCAGGCGTATACGCCACATGAACAGAGCGAACGCGTTCAGCGTGGCGGATCATTCTTGTGTAACCCTGGCTATTGTCACGGATATCGTGTCTCTGCACGAAGCCATTCAACGGCAGAATCCTCTCTGTTTCACGTAGGATTCAGGACAGTTAAAGATATTTAGTGCTAACGCTGTATTGACTCTTCTTTGAGGCGTCAAGAATATTCACTCTGAAAAAAGCTGAAACCATGCGGTGTTTACCTGAACGGTTGCTCCATGGATTTTTATTTGCCGGCTTCTTTTTTTTGCTCCTGGGCTGTGAGTCTGGGACCATGTCTACCAGAGCACCCAATATCGTTATTATCCTCGCGGATGATTTAGGATATTCAGATATCGGAAGTTTTGGCGGCGAGATAAAAACGCCTTATCTGGACATGCTGGCTTCCAGAGGGCTTCGATTTACACAATTCTATAATGCAGCGCGCTGTTGCCCCACACGTGCATCTTTGTTGACTGGGAGGTATCCGCATCAAGCCGGCATGGGGGGGATGGTAAGTGCAGTTGATAGCGAGCCAACGCCCGGACCTTACCAGGGCTATCTGGCAGAAAATGTAGCTACAATTGCTGAATTACTCCAGCAAGCAAATTATAATACCTATCTATCCGGGAAATGGCATGTAGGAGAAAAGCCGGATCATTGGCCGTTAAAGAGAGGATTTGATCACTATTTTGGTTTGATTAGTGGAGCAAGCAGTTACTACGAGGTCATCAAGGATCAGCCCCGGGTCAGGCAAATGGCCCTCGATGATGATCCGTGGGAGCCTCCAGTTGAAAACTTCTACATGACGGATGCTATTACAGACCATGCAACGGGCTTTATCCGTGATCATGTAGATAACAATTCCCGTCGCAAGCCCTTTTTTCTGTATGTGCCGTATACCGCACCCCATTGGCCATTGCACGCATTGGAATCTGATATAGCTCGCTATGAAGGCGTTTATGATGCCGGATGGGATTCTGTGCGTACTGCGCGATACGAACGCCTTGTGCAAAGTGGTTTGATTGATGGAAAGTGGGCATTGCCCGAACGACCTGCTTCCATACCTGCATGGTCTGATGTGCCTGATAAGCATACGTGGAGCCGGCGAATGGAAGTGTATGCGGCAATGGTTGATCGAATGGATCAGGGTATTGGCCGAATTTTAAAAGCACTTGACGAAACCCGTGCGATCCGAAATACACTGATCATCTTTCTTTCTGATAATGGAGGCTCATCTGAAAATGTTTTAGGGAGGGCTCTCCATGACGAATCCAGGAAGATTGGCGAAAAAGGCTCTTACGACGCGTATCGAGAGCCGTGGGCGTTTGTGTCGAATACCCCTTTTCGAAGATATAAATCATGGACCCACGAAGGAGGGATTGCAACGCCTATGATCGCTTATTGGATGCGTGGGATAAAAGAACCCGGTCGGGTGATAACTGAACCCGGGCATTTGATTGACCTGATGGCAACGAGTTTGGAATTAGCCGGCGTATCTGATACACCCGTAGGCGATCAGTCCTCAGCGTTACCAGGATTAAGTCTGGTCCCCGTTTTTCAAAACGAACCGCGTGCAAGTCATCCTGCATTGTTTTGGGAGCATTTAGGTGCACGGGCTGCCCGAAAAGGTAACTGGAAAATTGTAATGGGTCGGCAAGAAGAGGCGTGGGAATTGTATAACATGGAAGCAGATCGGAATGAGCGACACAACGTGGCTGATTCTTATCCAGGCATCGTTGAGGAAATGGAGGCGGAATGGAACGACTGGGCCGAAGAGGTTGGCGTTTTTGAAAAGTAACAGCTTTCAATTATACATCTGCGTAATTTAACAAGCGTGTGCTTTACGCTTTTACTTAATTGCACTTCTTTAAGGCATGGTGTTTTCGAGGGAAAATTATGTATCCGATGTTACTATGCTTTCTGATTATTTGTCTGGGATGTCAGCCGGCTTTGGCGCAAACAAGCAAGGTCTCTATTGTTGTTGATGGAGATCGCATGGTCTTATCCGATGGCCGCAAGGTTTCTTTGCTTGGTGTTGATGCACCTGAAAAGCATCCCTCGGCCAAACTATCCAGAGATGCTTTGTCGGGAGGAATAGATGAAGCACATGTAATTCAACAGGGAAAGGTTGCCGGTGATTATTTGAATCATTTAGTGGGGGGGATGCCAGTAATTCTGACTGCTGAAAGCACAAAAGATACAGATGGATATGTGCGGGCCATTGTGTATTTGGTAGATGCTGTTGGCCGGCCACAATACAGCATAAATCAAAGAATGATCGAAAAAGGCTATGCTGTAGTAGATTACGCCGATGATTTTGCTGAGTTGGCAGCGTATCGTGTGCTGGAGAAGAATGCGCGACAGGCTAAAAGAGGTCTGTGGGCCAGAGGATCAATACTTGTTAAACCTCAGGAAGTAGAAACCAACAAATCAAGCGTAATCAATGTGACGGGTAGCTGCGCCAGAGATACTGCTTGTGTTTGGGTAAGTGGAGGAGGAGGTGTGCAGAGTGGCGTTGGAATGTGGCAATCGAGACCGGGGAGAAAATGCGCCTGCGCTAAAAACTGAGAGAGGAAATTTCCAGGGCAATTGCATTTAAAATTGTTCTGAATCTTAAGTACTGCTGTGACGCGTTGCTCCGTTGTATAATCGGAATACAGCTTTATCCACTTTTAACACCCTGTTGAGCAAAAACTTTTGCGCGGGGATATCCCGCCAAA